>NZ_CP145886.1:2872500-3172500 GCF_038049935.1 Rossellomorea sp. y25
ATCTCCTCCATCCGCCCGAATGTCATTAAGCGATTCCTGAAGAGTTCTTCCATAGAGAGCGTGATGATGCAGTACAGCTTACTGGATCGCCGGCCGGAAGAATGGATGGACCTATTGAATGAGAATAAGGTGAATATCGTGGTTCGGGGGCCTTTGGCAAAAGGACTTCTTTCTGAGAAAATGCTTTCCAAAGCTTCTTCGAAAATGAAAGAGAGTGGGTATCTGGACTATTCTTATCAAGAGCTTCAAGAAACGATCGAATCCATTCATAGCAAAATGGGAGACCAGCGCAAAATGAATGAGCTTGCCCTCCAATATATTCTTTCCCACCAATCGGTTGCAGCCGTGGTTCCGGGAGCCAGTTCTGTTCAGCAGCTTCAGGAGAATATTGATGCTGTCAATGCGAGCCCTCTATCTACTGAGGCGCTGGAAATGCTTAAACACTTAACTAAATTATCACGGTATGAGCAACATAGGGATTGAGTGAACAAAAAAATAAGCGGGTCAGGGTTCTTAATTCCCTTCCCGCTTATTTTTTTTATACCAATTTACCGCCATTTTTTCCAAGTCCTTCACAAATTGATCTTTCCCTTGAATGTAGCCTTCCATATCATGTGGGAATTTTTTTGCAAGCCTTGATTTTAGTTCACCATATTGTCGGGCTTCCGTTTCGTGTTCTCTTAAATAATCACGAAACGCTAAGTGTCTGATCACATGATCGATTCCATAAGGGAAAATATGAAGATGTACGGCTCTCTCATTCCCTTCTCCCTTATAAAAGTAGCGACGGTTCGGGATACCATTCTCCCCTTTTCCCACAAAATCCAGTTGGCTGAATTCTTCTTTCCTGTCATTAATGCTCTCAAGGTCAGGGACTTCTATTAGGATATCGATAATCGGTTTAGCGGCTAAGCCAGGCACCGACGTCGAGCCGATATGATGGATGGTTGAATCCGGGAGAATCTTTTCCAGTGATCGCTTTTCTGTTTCGAATTTTTCTTTCCAGTCTGATTGATGAGGTACTACTTTTACATCCCTCATCAATCCTTGTAACTCTTCCAATCCATGCTGCTTTCATTCAGCAGCTCTTCAAAGCTCTTATTCTTTTCCCGCTGCTTTTTCTCTTCTATTTTTTTAAGACGCTCTTCTTCCTTTTTCACAGATTCTACTTTTTCAAGCTCTTTCTTCTTCTGCTTTAATTGTTCGAATAGATCCTGGTTGATCGAATTCTTTAAGGTCATTTCTGCTTCCTGTTTCTTTTTCTTGGACATGTACTGATTCCCCCTATCTGTCATAGTTATAAATCTTTTTATGATTTTAGTCAAAAGTCAGGCTCAAAAAAAGCCGGTCAAAAGGGGTACTCGCCCCTTCTAACCAGCTCTGTCTACTCAATAGGCTTCCAATTTCACATCTTCCCCTACGATCAATGTCGCATCTGTTGATGATTGGATATCTTCCACGGAGAAGCCGTTCGCTACTTCACGAAGCAGTAATCCTTCATCCGTGACATCCATCACAGCGCGATCCGTGATGATGCGGTGCACGACGCCTTTTCCTGTCAGAGGCAAGGTGCATTCTTTCAGGATTTTGCTCTCTCCTGCTTTATTGACATGCTCCATGATGACGATGATGCGCTGGGCTCCGTGAACGAGATCCATCGCTCCGCCCATTCCTTTGATCATCTTCCCTGGGATCATCCAGTTGGCAAGGTCCCCGTTTTCGGCAACTTCCATTCCACCGAGGATGGCGATATTGATATGCCCTCCGCGAATCATTCCGAATGACTCCGAACTATCAAAATATGAGGAGCCTGGAATCGCCGTAACGGTCTCTTTTCCTGCATTGATGAGGTCAGCGTCGACTTCATCTTCAACTGGATAAGGTCCGATTCCAAGTAATCCATTTTCAGATTGAAGAACAACCTGTTTGTTTTCTGTAATGTAGTTGGCTACCAGTGTAGGCATCCCGATTCCTAAGTTGACATAGAAACCATCTTCAATTTCCTTTTCCGCTCTTCTTGCTATTCTTTCACGCATTTTGGCACGATCCATCCCGTTCCACTCTCCCTTCTATGATTGTTTCACTGTTCTTCTTTCAATGCGTTTTTCCTGCTCTGCTTGAATCAGTCGCTGCACGTATATGCTTGGTGTATGCACTTCATTCGGGTTGATTTCCCCAATTTCAACAAGCTCTTCTACTTCAGCAATCGTCACTTTCCCAGCAGCCGCAATCATCGGGTTAAAGTTTTGCGCCGTTTTGTTGTAGATCAGATTTCCCATCTTGTCGGCCTTCCACGCACGAACCAGGGAAAAGTCTGCAGTATAAGCTTCTTCCAGCAAATATTCTTTTCCATTAAACGTGCGTGTTTCTTTCCCTTCGGCTACCGGTGTTCCGACTCCTGCCGGCGTGTAGAATGCAGGAATTCCTGCTCCCCCGGCACGGATCTTCTCAGCAAGCGTACCTTGAGGAACCAATTCAACCTCCAGCTCACCAGATAGAACCTGCCTTTCAAATTCTTTGTTTTCCCCTACATAAGAACCAATCATTTTATCAATCTGCTTATTTTTGAGCAGTAAGCCGAGACCCCAGTCATCTACACCGCAGTTATTTGAAATGACGGTAAGATTTTTAACACCTTTTTCTACAAGGGCCAGAATGAGTTTTTCAGGGATTCCGCATAAACCGAATCCTCCAACCATTAAAGTGGCTCCATCATGGATGTCTGCCACCGCTTCGTCATATGAAGTGTATACCTCTTTCATTGTATTCCCTCCTCGAATCTAGTTTTCGCGGTCTTTATTTATTTGTGGAGCTCAACGACAGTCGCAACGCCCTGTCCACCACCGATGCAAAGTGTAGCCAAACCGTTCTGAACGTCTCTCTTCTTCATCTCATGAATCAGTGTAACTAGGATACGCGTTCCACTTGCTCCAATCGGGTGACCCAATGCAATGGCTCCCCCATTCACATTCAGGGCATCCTTCTTAAATTGAAGTTCTTTATCTACTGCTAATGATTGGGCAGCAAATGCTTCATTTGCTTCAATCAAGTCCATATCTTCAATTGTCAGCTTTGTTTTTTCCAACACTTTTTTCACTGCTGCAACAGGTCCGATTCCCATGACGCTCGGATCTACACCTGCATTGGCATTCCCTTTAATCGTCACTAGAGGGGTAATGCCCATTTCGTCGGCTTTCTTCTTCGACATGACGACCACTGCAGCGGCTCCATCATTGATACCTGATGCATTACCTGCTGTCACGCTGCCATCTTTTTTGAAGGCTGACCGTAGACCGGATAACTTCTCGGCAGTCGACCCTTTACGGGGGAATTCATCCTGTTTGAATACAATAGGGTCTCCTTTTCGCTGCGGGATAGAAACGGGGACGATTTCATCTTCAAAACGGCCGGATTCAATCGCAGAAGCTGCCTTTTGCTGGCTCCAGGCCGCAAATTCGTCCTGTTCTTCACGTGTAAGGGAGTAGCGGTCACAAAGATTCTCTGCCGTTACACCCATATGATAATCATTAAAGGCACACCATAAGCCGTCGGAAATCATGCTGTCGACTACTTTCTGGTCTCCCATTTTGTATCCTTCTCTTGCTCCTTTTAGTAAATATGGAGCTTGACTCATATTTTCCATTCCACCTGCAACAATAATATCCGCATCTCCTGCAAGGATTGCCTGGGTTGCCAGGTGAACCGTTTTTAATCCTGATCCACACACTTTGTTAATGGTCATAGCAGGTACTTGCTCAGGCAGTCCCGCTTTAATGGATGCTTGGCGAGCCGGATTTTGACCTAACCCTGCCTGCAATACATTCCCCATGATCACTTCATCTACATCACTTGCATTCAGTCCAGCCTTCTCTAAGGCATCTTTAATCACAATAGCTCCAAGTTCCGGAGCTGAAATACCTTTTAAAGATCCGTTAAAGCTTCCGATGGCTGTTCGGACAGCACTCACAATGACGACTTCATTCGACATCTTTCTTCCTCCCTTTCTCTTCTGACTGATTAGTCTGCATGTTACTTACCTTTAAAAACAGTTCCACTTTAACTCATTCTATGTAAGCGGTTAAATCCCTCTAAATTCGTCAAAAAATTTTTATATTGATTTATCTGTCGAAATTTTCTTAAAATGAAAGAGGGAGGGAAATTATGAATTTACCTAAAAATGCAACGATTATTGAAGTTGGCCCTAGAGATGGGTTGCAAAATGAGAAGAACTTTGTTCCGACTGATGTAAAGAAGGATTTTATTTTCCGACTGAAGCAATCAGGAATCAAGGAAATGGAGCTGACTTCGTTCGTTTCTCCAAAATGGGTTCCGCAAATGCAGGATGCCAGTGAAATCGTCGACTCCTGCATGACAATCGATTCCAGGGATTTTGTCCTTGCTCCTAATCAAAGAGGGATTGAACGAGTCTATGAAACAGGCTGCCGATCCGTGGCAGTATTCGTAGGCGTGAGTAACACCTTTAATCAGAAAAACATTAACAAGACAACGAATGAAGCCCTTGTAGGACTGGCTCCTCTTATATCAGAGCTAAAAGAGCGGGGCTACTTCGTAAGAGCCTGTATCTCTACCGCTTTCTACTGTCCATATGAAGGAAAAATCTTACCGGAGGACACCCTCTCTCTATGTAAGAAATTTGTTTCTTTAGGGGTGGACGAATTAAGCGTCGCTGATACGATTGGTCGGGCTAACCCTTTAGAAGCCCATGAACTGTTTGCTTTGCTGAAGCAGGAATTGCCTCATACGTTACTTACTGCACATTTTCATGATACACGGAAGATGGCCCTGGCTAATATCTTTGCCGCATTACAAGCGGGAGTTGACCGCTTTGACACTTCCGCCGGCGGACTTGGGGGCTGTCCTTTTGCTCCTGGTGCAACTGGGAATGTAGCGACTGAGGATGTTGTGTATATGTTAGAAGAAATGGGAATCTCCACAGGAATTGATTTAGGGAAGCTGGCTCTTGCCATCCAGCTGGTGAAGCCCCATGTCAGCCGCCCCATTGAAAGCGGTTACTACCGTCTGCATGAATTGAATCAATCATGAATACCACCTTTCTCCTTCGAGCATTCTAAAGTAGATAATACTTGAAGGAGATGAGTTCATGAGTCAAAAACGCGATAAAGGCTTCAGCCAAAAGGGCAAACCTAACTCAGATACGGTTTCTAACCCGATGGCTAAGGAAGAACTTGAAAAAGCCATTCATCCTACTAAAGGTCAAAATGCTAAATCGTAAGTAGCCATTCATGAAAGTGTCTCTTCTTAAGGGACACTTTTTCTTTGTATTCCCCTGTTCAAAAATTCCTCTTTTTTCCTCCTTTTGCTACAATATGAGTATGAATGATTTTGCTTGAGGTGATGAAGATGAGAAAGAAACTTGCCATCCTTGGCGGTACCCTTTCGTCCATAGGGCTGCTTGGGATTTACATTACGAATCGTTTTATGTACTTACCGAAAAAGGGAGATGACTTTATCCGGTCTCGTGAAACAGGATCGACCAGGCTGATAGAAGAGGATTATGCCTCACTTCCTAAAGAAGAGGTGCTGATCCCTTCACAATACGGATATGACATTAAAGCGATTTTTGTGAAGCCTCACCCCCATAAAAAATTCATGATCTTTTCCCATGGGGTTACAGAAAACAAGTGGAATTCGATCAAGTATATGAACCTTTTCATCAAACAAGGATTCAATGCTGTGATTTATGACCATCGCCGGCATGGGGAGTCCGGCGGGAAGACGACAAGTTACGGATATTTTGAAAAATATGATTTAAAGGCTGTTGTAGATGAGTTGATCCGACGGGAAGGCGAGGACGTTTTCTTCGGAATCCACGGGGAGTCCATGGGTGCAGCTACTCTGCTTTTATATGCAGGCAGTGTGGAAGATCGGGCAGATTTTTATATTGCCGATTGCCCTTTTTCCGACTTTGGTGAACAGCTTGCCTATCGTATGAGCGTAGAAGTGAAGATGCCTGCAAAATTTCTCCTACCCCTCGTTGGCGGCACCCTAAAGCTGCGACAAGGTTACACATTAAAGGATCTATCACCGATATCGGTTGTTCAAAACATCAGAAAACCCGTGTTGTTTCTCCACAGCACAAATGATGACTTTATCCTTCCTCAAATGACAAAGGATTTATTTGAAAAAAAACAGGGACCTAAAGAACTGTTTCTCGATTTTCGGGGCACTCATGCTCAATCGTATAATGACAACCCTGAGGAATATGAACAAGTGATTCAACGGTTTCTTCACCAATTTGTATTAAATGAAAGGGATGATGTCTCTTGATTCCAACTGATTTCAGATCAAAAATGCAAACCATGTATGGCGATTCAGGTGCAGTGTGGATTTCGAACGTGGAAGATCTACTGAAGTCTTTAAAAAATCGGTTCCATTTAACCTTCAGTGAGCCTTTTTCATTAAGCTATAACTTTGTGGTGCCGGTCCAGATCGGGCGTGAACGGGATGCCGTTCTAAAGGTCGGGTATCCGAACAACGATTTTTCCAATGAGTTTCATGCGCTTCAGGATTTCCAAGGGAAGGGCATGGTGGAGGTCATAGATTTTCATAAGGAAGAGGGGTGGATCCTGTTAGATCGCCTCACACCGGGCACTTCCCTTCACTCCGTTGAGGATGAAAAAGAGGTCCTGCATGTATTGTCCCGTGTTGCTCATCGTTTATGGCATAAGCCCGCGATCCTTCACGCATACCCTACCGTTCAATCCTGGTCAAATGGAATTGGGCGGCTGCGTGAAAAATTCAACGGAGGAAGTGGACCCTTACCTGAAGAGCTCGTCTTAAAAGCTGAAAACCTCTTTCCTGAGTTGCTCAGTACTTCCACAGATCTCTTTCTTCTACACGGTGATCTGCATCATGGAAATATTCTCTACTCGGAATCTTCCGGCTGGACGGCCATCGATCCTAAAGGGCTTATCGGCGAGAGAGAATATGACTGCATTCAGTTCATGTTGAATGAATGGAAGAAATGGGATGTGCCATTAGAACTGCTTCAATACAGGACCCGGACAATCGCTTCCCTTCTTTCCCTCTCTTATGAACGGTTGATTCAATACGGGTTTTGTCACTCGGTCCTATCTGCGTGCTGGTCTGTAGAGGATGCGATGGGTGGGTGGACGACTGGGCTTTCATTGGCCCGAATGTTTGAGGAGTTGATGAAGGAGAATGAGCTGACCCTTAAATTCTCCTAAGAGTCAGCTTCGTTTCTATTTATTCCCCTGGAAACAATAGAAAGTTCATTCTCCCATTAATGATCTGCCCAGGGCTTTTTAATTGAAATGTGTTACTTTGTGAAGAAAAATCAATTTTCAGTTTTTCATCGAGGAAAACCATCTTTGATCTTTCTACGAGGATCGGATAGCTGTTCGTTTCTATCTTTATATCTTCACCTTCAACAGGGTGATGGACAAACCATAAGGTAGGAATACCGCTTACAACACAGCCGCAGCCTTCTGTATCGTATTTCAATTTCAGGTGACCATTTTGGGTCCCTATTCTATCTTGAATCTTTTGGGTTGCTTCGTTCGTTAGTTCGATTTTCATTCGACGACCTCCTCTATCCCTTATCCTATCACATTTCATTTGTTTCCTTTAGAATATTGCATTTTTCCTGTTTTCAATTTACTATCGATAAGGGGGATTCTTTTGTATTTTCTAGAAAGGGTGGTTTTTCATGGCAAAAGCTCAAATTAAAGTGAATGATAATGGTTCTTTTCGTGTAAGCGGTGACGTGGAGCTAATTGACGCTGACGGAAATGTATTTCCAACGAAACAAGTGTTTACCCTTTGCCGTTGTGGCTTATCTACAAACATGCCGTTTTGTGACGCATCTCATAAAGGAAAATTCGAATCATGTGTGCGGGCAGAAAAAGTATTGGACGAAGAGTAAATGGAATGAAAAGAGAGACTTCACCCTTGTGAAGTCTCTCTTTTCATGGGGCTGTCAATCGAAAAAGCGAATGTCCACAACGCTTGCAAGTGGAATATAGTGTACGTCTTCGAACCTGTCTACGACGTGCAGCTTCCCTTCCAGTGAGTCGACGTGGTGAACGGTTCCAATCGATAATTGATGACGGTGCTTTACATAGTGAGTAATCGACACCAATTTGCCAAACTCCATCGCCTCTGACACGACTTCATTCATCCTGACCAGTTCCTGCTCGTCAAGTTCGATCCTCTTCTCGTGCGTATCTTCCTTTGCCCAATCCCTTAGGAGCTTCACATGCTCCGGCAGCATCATAGATGTCCATTTGATTCTTCCTCGATCGCGGATCAACTCTCTCACCTCCTATATTTATTACGATTTATGTCCACCCACCAGGCGGGCACGATGCCTTGCTGTTCCTGCTTCTGTATAGGATACGGCCCGGAGAAGGGCTGCCGATCCATATTTATTTCGGATGCGGTCCACTACATACCCTAGCTCCCGCTTCTCCCATCGATTCGGCTCGAACAAAGAAATCTGCAAGGCTCCATCATCTACAATATTTGAAAGAGCGATGTTGATTTTCCGTACAGTTTTCCCGTTGTAATTCTCTTCGAATAACTCCAGGCATACACGATATAAATCCATGGTGATATTGGTCGGCTCCTCGATGGTCCGCGACCGGTGAAACCCTCCACCAAATTCTTCGTGACTGTAACCGACGCCAAAGCTTATTGTTCTCCCCGACTTGCGATGGGTGCGGGCGCGTCTGGCGACTTCTTCACACATTTCTAAAATGACACGTTTGATTTCCTCTTTCTCCTTATAATCGCGAAGCAGGATCTGCCCCTTGCCAAAGCTGATTTGACCATCCATGATCGGAGCTCCTATTTCAGATAAATCAACTCCCCATGCGTGGTAATAGAGTTGATTTCCCATAACGCCGAACTTGGCCTCCAGCTTCTCCAGGTCATACTGCGCCAATTGGCCAATAGAGAAAATCCCCATGCGATTGAGCGTCTTTTCGAGGCGCCCGCCAATCCCCCACATTTCACGTAAAGGCGATAGCGGCCACAGCTTTTCCGGAACGTCTTCATAGGTCCATTCGGCAATACCCTCTTTTTTTGCTTCAAGATCCAGGCACAACTTAGACAACAGCATATTGGGACCGATTCCTATGGCGCACGGCAGCTGAAACTCCCTTTCCATATCATCTCTGATTTTACGTGCAACAGTCGTGGCATCTCCCCAGAGATTCGTCGCTCCATCAATCTTGATAAAGCTTTCGTCCACGCTATACGTATGAATGGCATCTTTCGGTACGTAGCGGTGGAATAACCGGGTCAATTCAGTCGATATCCTGACATACGTCGCCATTTTCGGCTCTACAAGCCGGATGCGCGGATCCTTTGGGATTTCAAACATCCGCGAGCCCGTTTTGATCCCAAAGTCCTTCTTCAACCTGGGTGATGCCGCTAACACAATACTTCCTTGGCGGTCCCTATCCCCTACTACAGCCAAATGGCATTCAAGGGGATCAAGACCCAGCATGACAGCCGAACAGCTAGCATAAAAGCTCTTCATATCGATGCACAGAATCTTGTGGTGTGGCAGCACACTGTAATCGACAGTCATATCCTCGTCCTCCATTTTACCTAAAATAGAACAAACGTTCTCATATAGTATATCTATGATTCTAACCGAATATACGTTCCCTTTCAACTTAAATAAATGGAAATGGAGAGAATAACAAGAAAAGCGGAGGCGGCTTGAGCAGGACCGACAAGCATAAGGCGAACATACCGGAAAGGCGCTCTTTGCCTTTTTGGTATGTTTGACTTATGACCTCGAGCCTCTAAGCCCTGCAGCTGGATCAAGAAAAGCGGAAGGGCTTTGCCTAGAGGCGACAAGCATAAGGCGAACATACCGGAAAGGCGCTTTTTGCCTTTTTGGTATGTTTGACTTATGACCTCGAGCCTCTAAGCCCTGCAGCTGGATCAAGAAAAGCGGAAGGGGCTCGCCCTGGGGCGACAAGCAATCAGGGTCACACCAAAGTCAAATTCTGTCGATATTTTTGTTATGAAATTCATAGTCGCATTTTCCTATAATTGCTAAAATTCTAATGAACACAAATTGTCAGGGCGAGGAGGAGTAACATGGCGAAAGTGATTGTGATGTATGAAAAGCCAAAGGATCAGGAAGGGTTCGAGGAATATTACTTCAACACCCATATGCCGATAGCTGGAAAGGTTCCTCATGTAAAAAATGCGAATGTACAGCGGGTGTTATCCAATCAAAATACGGATTTGTCACTCTACTTAATAACGGAGATCGAATTTGAAAACAAAGCAGATATGAAAGAAGCGTTTAATTCTGAAGAATGGAAAGCGGTTGGAGACGATGTTCCGAACTTCATGAAATACTTAGAGAAACCACCGATTATCACCATAGTCGATTAAGAATACTTACTCTGCCAAAAATAAGAAAAGCCAAAATCAACGTGTGATTTTGGCCATTTTCCCATCAACCTCTCCCGGCTTGGAATCCTGGATATTTCGTCATGCCCCCATCGGCGATGAGTGTCGTTCCGGTGACGTAGCTTGCCTGATCCGAGGCTAGAAAAGCTGCGCAGGAAGCCACCTGTTCGGGTTCCCCGATATAGCCCATTGGAATGAGTTTCTCCACTCCTTTTTTCTTTTCAGGATCAGAAAATTTCTCGGCATTGATGGGAGTGTCAATGGCCCCGGGAGCAATATTGTTTACCCGGATTCCATCGGGTGCGAATTCTAACGCAAGACTTTCCATTAATAATTTCACTCCACCCTTACTGGCTGCATAGTGCGCAAAGTGAGGCCACGGAATGATTTCATGAACAGAAGAAACATTGATGATCGATCCTTTGATGTTATGATCGAGCATGTATTTCGCAGCTTCACGGCATCCGAGAAATGTACCTGTTAAGTTCGTGTTGATGACCCTTTGCCAATCTTCAATAGGCAGGTTTTCAGACGGAACTTCATTTTCGATTCCCGCATTATTCACGTAGATATCAAGACGGCCATACGTGTCGTGCGCAAAATGGACAAAGCCCTGAACGTCTGCTTCTTTTGACACATCACCTTGAATAATGGAGGCTGTTCCCCCTGCTTCTTCGATTTCCCTCACTAGTTCTTCCGGATTTTCATCTTCTTTGAAATAATTAATGACCACTTTGCAGCCTTCACTGGCAAATCGTTTAGCAATCGCCTTTCCTATACCTGTAGCAGCTCCGGTTATAATGACAACCTTACCTGTCAGATCTGAATACATATCCATTCCTCCTTAATCTTTCGTAAAGCCTAATAGAACACCGCCGATAATGATAAGAACACACCCTGCAATGACGAGAAGGATTTGCTTTTTGGATTTCTTTTCACCTAAGAAAAACAAACCTCCAAGAGTAGAAATCACGATTCCCGTTTGAGATAGGGAAAAGCTTGTAGCCACTCCGATCCGTGGAAGAGCCAGAAGCAATCCCAGATTCCCCGTTGCCCACATAAGACCGGTTAAAATATTGCGTATAGTATATTTTGTAAAGGGCCTATGCCTGAAAGTAATGACAACCGCCCCAATAAACATTCCAATCGCCTGTGGTAAAATGGCTTCCCAGCCGTCAATATCAAACCATCTTAAAATGACGACATAGGCTATGTATCCACAGCTGGATAGCAATAAAGTTAGTAAACCCTTTTTAAGCTGAGATTGATCATCACCCTCGGATTTTTGAGTGAATGAGGTTAATACAACACCAATAATAAGAGCTAAAACGGCCCCGCTTCCGAGGAGGATCGTCTCTGTTGTTTTCCATTCTTTAAACACTAGAACGCCGAAAAGAGTCGTTCCAATCAGCTGCATTCCCGTTGAAATCGGAACGGTTTTCGCAACTCCGATGAACTTTACACTCGCTAACTGATTGACTTGACCGACTGCCCAGAAGACGCCTGAAATGAAGCCGATCCCCCACACAAATAACGTCAATTCCGGTGATTTGATGAAGAAAATGCCTATGGCAAACAGCAAGGAACCAATGGTAATTCCAACCGTTTGGCTATAAGCATTCCCTCCAAGTTTTACACTTACAAACACAAGACTTCCCCATGCTACTGCGGGGATCAGGGCCAAAAGAATCCCTATCATACATCCACATCCTTTTTCCAACAATAGTCATAGTTTTCCTCCGAAACAAAAATTCTAGCCGTTTAGGCTAGAAAATCATAAATATTTCCCGCTCCATGATGCATACCCTTATTTTGTCCGGTATAACCTCAAGGTGAGGTGAAAATATGAAGAATGGATCATGAAGATGATTGACAAGACGTTTTAACAATTTGAACATACGAAAGGTTAGCGCATTTACATGGAGAATCCGTCTCTCGTAACGATAGCGATCCTGGATCAGCTGGGGAAAATAAAAACATTTGATCACAAAGAAGAAAGCATTGGTCTATAAACCAATGCTTTCTTCTTTGTCATTTTGTAGATGTATGTATGGGCACAATCACCCGGTTATTGTCCACATTCACAATGACATGGACATCTCTGTCGATGGAAAGATCTTTGAATCGTAATGAATATAAGCCGGTGGGATTTTTTTCAACGGATTGGATGACCACCTGTGAAAACCGGGGATCTTTCATGACTAATCTGACCGCACTACCCTCGGTTTTACTTTGTTGATCCGTCAGAAAAACCAATTGATCTGCAGAAGCTCTTCGGGGGTAGGACTCCTGGAGCTCACCATCAAACGTCACACTCACTTTTTTGCCTATCTCTATGTCATCTTTATGTAGTTTTTTATCTTTGTCTGTCTTCATGAGGGTTTGGTCATTGAAAGAAAACCAAACATCATTAATAAGCACTTGATCGCTTTCAAGCTGGGTGACAAAGCCTATGAAATTTGCGCTGGCTTGAGATGTACTTACAGATGTTGAAGGACCACAACCGGTAAATAGAAAACAGAAACAAATGATCAGAACAGGCAAACACTTCTTCATAGACTCCCCCCTTATTAGATTAGACGAATGAGAGTATGGTTTGGTTTCACTATTTTTTGAAGAAAAGGTTATTTCCTACTTTTTCGACAAAAGATGGGAATAGTTGATAAATGACGCTCCCCATATTCATCCATCGTGGCAAATTGATTTCCCTCCTATTGGTAAAAAGGGCTTCCACGACTTTTTGAGCGACGTATGCAGGATCAAGCATAAACTTTTCTACATTCTTCACATACGTCCCGGATTCATCGGCAATGGAGAAAAAATCTGTGGCAATCGGCCCAGGATTAACCGCTGTCACCTTTACCCCGTATCTTTTGGCTTCCAATCTCAGGCTATTTGTATATCCTAACACAGCATGCTTAGAGGCAGAGTACGCACTCGACTTTGGTGAAGCGAACTTACCTGCCTGAGAGGCAATGTTAATGATATGACCAGAACCTTGTTCACGCATATAGGGAAGGACTTCTCCCGTACATGCCATGAGTCCAAGAACATTCACGTCCATCATTCCCTTCACATCCTGAAATGATGTTTCATGTGCTTCCTGGAATATTCCATACCCTGCGTTATTGATCAATGCATGGATCGGGCCAAAGTCTTTCAGGATGGCCTGGAATGTACGGGGGATTTCGTCGTAATCCGTTACATTTAACGGATACACTTCCACCTTACAATTGTATTCGGTTATAAGCCTCTCTTTTAATGCTTCAAGCAAATGGACACGGCGTGCAATCAAGGCAAGATTTCCGCCGTTTTCTACAACTTTGATGGCCATTTGTTCTCCGATTCCTCCAGAGGCACCGGTAATCACAATGGTTTTTCCTTTTATTCTACTGTTCATTTATCGTCACATCTTTCTAGGTAAAATAATGATAGATTCCATCATCCATTTCTTTCTTTATGTAGTGAAGGGATTCCAGGTAGTCTAATTGTCCGATTGTTTCAGATAGTGTCAGACCAAGTTCTTTTCGATATACGGAAGGGAATAATGTCTTACATATGTCGAATACGGTCAGCCGGTTACCATTGATCATTTCCAGAACACCCCGTGCTCTTTCATCCTGTTTCCCTAATCGCCTCGGAATTAACCCGTGAACATCCTTAATATTGTCCCCATGACCTGTGTAGGCAAGGGAAATGGGAATATCCAATAACTTTTTCAAGGAATCATTGTATTGCAGCAATGGCTTTGAACGCTCGGTTTCCCCTTCAAACGGTGGTTCAATTAATGGATTAGGGGAAATAGTCGCGAGTATATGATCTCCGGCTATCAAAACACCATCCCTCTCCCGGTAAAAGGATAAGTGACTCTGAGCATGTCCTAACGTTTCAATGATCGTCCAATCTTCCATTCCAGGAATGGCGTCCCCTTCTCTTATTTCATTATCTAATTTTCGATTCCCCATAAATTTCAAAGGACTCTTAAATTTATGAATTGACTGGAGATACTCTTGAGGTAATCCCGATTCGATCCCCAATTGAAGGAAAAAGCGATCATACACTTCATGAAAATAGTCATCACGATGCAGCCAAAACTTGTTATACTTGTGCCCAAAAATTTTAACAGAGGGAGAGAACCGATCAAGTAAGCCGGCATGATCCGGATGATGATGGGTCAAAACGATTTGATCAATATCTTGAGGTGTATACCCCAAAAGGGACAATTGCTCGGTCAGCTGTACCCAGGCCGATTCTGTAAGAGGCCCTGCATCCACTAAGGTCAAGGCATCCCCTTTCACTAAATAAACATTCACATCCCCTACGGCAAAAGGAGTGGACAGCGTAATTTTTGCGATATTATTCACTAAGGTTGTCATATTTTCACCACATTCTTCATAATAAAAAGGGGAGGCAGCGAAGATCGGACCGACGTGCCCTTCCCGTCTAGAAATTCATTACTCTTACGTTAATAGAAAATGAATGACTCTTCATTTAATAGTGTACATTTTTTCCTAACAAATGTCATTTTTAAAATGATTGAATAGACTGAAATAAACACTTGACAAATAAGCTATCTTTCTATGATAATCACCTATAATATACGTCTACTATCGGTAAATCATTTTACATAACACTAAAAGAAAAAGCGATGATAAAGACTAGTAATGAATAGATGATGTCAGAGATCGGTGCCCACCGGCTGAAAGGCACCGTCATCCCCTCTATTTGTGAACCTGCCTTTTGAGCGTCTTAAAGCAGAACGTTTTTCCAGCGTTACATGGAAGTGAAGTGTGTTCATTTCGTCCATTGGAATGAACAAAACAAGGTGGTACCACGGAAGCAGACCCTTTCGTCCTTTATGGATGAGAGGGTCTGTTTTTTTTTTCAAAAATGGAGGAGGAATGAACGAATGAAGACATTGTTTATTGGAGCAGGATCGATGGCTTACGCTTTAATGAGTGGAGCACTGAAATCAGGGGTCCTGAAGAATGAAAAAGTGCATGTTACCAATCGGGCCAACCAAGAGCGATTAAACGAAATCGTGCACGAATTCGGTGTGCGTCATGTAGAACATGATTCACCATACGACGTCGTCATTCTGGCCATGAAACCAAAAGACTTTCATGAGGCTGCAGATTCTATTAAGACCCACCTTTCAAGGAATACGATGGTCATTTCAGTTTTAGCAGGGATCACCATGGAACATATTAGCGACAAACTCACCTTTAACGGAGCCATTGCAAGAGCCATGCCCAATACGAGTGCTGCCATGGGAAAATCAGCTACGGCAGTATCGTTCAACCGGAACCTTTCTGACTCCCAGAAAGAATGGACGACAACACTATTTCAATCCGTCGGAACAGCAGTGGAAGTAGCGGAAGAACAATTAGACCTTATAACGGCCCTATCAGGCAGCGGTCCTGCTTATATCTACTATGTCGCGGAATTACTTAAGAATGCGGCAGTAGAGTTAGGTTTGCAGGAGGAACTCGCAAAAAGCCTCGTTAACCAAACGATTGCAGGGGCAAGTGCGATGCTGGAAGAATCCGGATTGGAAGCCCGGGAATTAAGGAAAAACGTGACCAGTCCAGGTGGAACGACTGAGGCAGGGATCACTAAATTGGAAGACCATCAGGTAAGAGAAGCGTTTTTCCAATGTGTCTCTTCAGCGAAAAACCGTTCTGAGGTACTTGGTAAAGAATTAAAGAAGCAGTCCTAAGCTATAACCCACCATGATTCGCAATTTTCATTATTCATTGATAAAATCAAAGCAAAAAAGAAGGTCGACAAATGATCCTCCTACTACTTCTACTATGCGCTGTTCTTATTGTCTGGATTTTTATCGGGATGGCTGTGTGGAGGGGTGTATCTACCATCTCTTCCATTGATGAGCTTTCCCATAGAACAAGTAATGGACCACTCCTATCCGTGATTGTTCCAGCTAGAAATGAAGAAGAAACGATTACAGACAGCATTCTATCTCAGCTGCAGCAGGATTATCAACAGATCCAATGGATACTCGTCAATGATCGTTCAACGGACGGGACTACGGAAAGACTCGAAGAATTAGCCGAAATGGATAGGCGAATCAGCGTAGTTCATATCGACTCACTTGAAAAGGGATGGCTAGGGAAAAATCAGGCATTATATAAAGGGTATCAGGTATCAGAAGGAGAACTCATCCTTTTCACAGATGCCGACGTCATATTTAACGATCCGAGTATCCTGACAAAAGCAGTGTCCCTGCTTCGAACACAGAAGCTGGATCACCTGACACTGGCTCCACATATTAAATCACAATCCTTCTGGTTAAAAAGCTTCGTTGCTTTTTTCTTATTCGGTTTTTCTTTTTATAAGAGACCTTGGAAAGCAAATGATCCCTCTTCTAAGGTAGGGATGGGCATCGGCGCCTTCAATCTCATCACACGATCGGCTTATGAGGAGATCGGTACTCACGAGGAGATTAAGCATATGCCCGATGATGATCTGCAACTAGGGGTCCAGCTAAAGAAACACCATAAAAAGCAGTTCTTCCTCATCGCCCTTAATTCTCTAGAAGTGGAATGGTATCGTTCCTTGAAGGAAGCCTTCAACGGATTGGAAAAAAACACATTTGCGGGTCTGCATTATTCCATGCTTCTCGTTTTGTTTGCCATGTTTGGGGTCTTCTCCTCTACTGTGCTCCCTTTCTTCACGATTTTTTCAATGGAGCCGGCCATTCGAATCGTGAGTATGTTGATACTGCTTCTCATTGGCATCACGTATTTAAAGGTAATAAAGCAAATGACGAAGGAGTCTCCCCTCCTTTTTCTTGCGTTACCTTTCACCGCCATGTTATTTATCTATTCTATCGGACGAGCTACGTTATTAACCTATAAACGAGGCGGAATCGAATGGCGTGGAACAGTTTATTCGTTTAAGGAACTGAAGCGAAAAAGGAAGTAAAGCACATTTCTTTCCGAACAAAAAAGGTGTTGTTATAATTCATGTGTAGCACTATTTAGCAACCCGAAATAAATACCACGTCATGGAAGGTGATTAAAATGAACGCAAAGCTATTTCAACCATATTCGCTTAAAGATGTAGAACTGAAGAATCGAATTGTAATGGCACCTATGTGCATGTATTCTTCCCATAACGAAGATGGAAAAGTCGAAAACTGGCATCGTACTCACTATACAAGCCGTGCAGTGGGTGGCGTCGGGCTCATCATTCAGGAAGCTACAGCTGTCACGCCCCAAGGAAGAATCTCCCCCCAAGATTTAGGGATTTGGGATGACGAACATATCGAAGGATTAAAAGAGTTAGTGGGCCTGATTAAGGAACAGGGCGCAAAGACCGGCATCCAGCTTGCTCACGCAGGAAGAAAAGCCGTCCTTGAAGGAGACATCCTTGCCCCATCTGCGATTCCATTTAATGAAGAGATGAAAACGCCCGTTGAAATGACGGCGAATGATATTAAAAAGACCATAACGGCATTCATCAAAGGTGCAGAAAGAGCGAAGAAAGCGGGATTTGATGTGATTGAAATTCATGGGGCACATGGATACCTCATCAACGAATTCCTGTCTCCGCTATCCAATAAACGTACCGACGAATACGGCGGATCAGCAGAAAACCGCTACCGCTTCCTTCATGAAGTCATTGATGGAATTCAACAAGTGTGGGACGGACCTCTCCTTGTTCGTGTTTCTGCCAAAGATTATCATGAAGAAGGATTGGACGTAGAAGACTATGTTGTGTTCGCCCAATGGATGAAAGAACAAGGAGTCGATTTAATCGACGTAAGCTCCG
Organism: Rossellomorea sp. y25; assembly: GCF_038049935.1. NCBI lineage: Bacteria > Bacillati > Bacillota > Bacilli > Caryophanales > Bacillaceae > Rossellomorea > Rossellomorea sp. y25. The sequence continues at coordinate 2,890,735 of NZ_CP145886.1, forward strand.
GTGCTCTTGTACCTGCGCGAATTCCAGTGTTCCCGGGCTATCAGGTGAAACTTGCCGAGACCATAAAAAAAGAAGCGAAGATCGATACAGGTGCAGTCGGACTGATTACAACAGGTATACAAGCCGAAGAAATTCTGCAAAACGAGCGTGCTGACCTCGTCTTACTTGCTCGTGAATTGCTTCGTGACCCATACTGGGCAAGAACGGCAGCCAAAGAGTTGGGTGTTGAGATTGAGGCGCCTAAGCAGTATGATCGCGGCTGGTAAGAAATGTTTTGTCAGACTTAATAAGAGAGTTGCATGCCGCCGGGCATGCAACTCTCTTTTCTATTCATACACTTTTTGGACCTCATACCTGAACCCTAAATAACGGTAGTTTTGTTTTTGATACATCAATCTCGGTGTATCTTCCCCATCCGCTACCAATATCACGGTCTTATCAGGGAATTGCTTCATCACAAATTGTTGAAGCCTTGCACCTATCCCCTTTTTTTGAAACGATTCATGAACCATCAGTCCATCGATTTCTGCTGTATGATCTTCAATGATCACATCCACGGATCCTGCCGGGGTCCCCTTATAGAAAGCGAGGAGATGCATCAAACGGGGATTTTGGAAATTCCTCTTATGCATGTCGACCTTTTGATTTGCAAAGGCTTCACCATACTCTAAATCCTGACTATATTGAAATGCCAGGTACGCATCCAATTCACTGTCGGTCACCGCTTTCACTTCAATATCAGAATTATCGTCTATAGAAGGAAATTGACCAGTTTCTATACTGTATAGTTCATTAAATCCTGATTCATATCCTTCACGTGTAAAATAATCCATTAATTCCTCTGTTAGTTTTGTATCCTGGGGAAAATAAAATTTCACATGCTTTTGCCCCTTTGATTGATGAAATTCTCTTAAAAAGTGAGCAGCCTCTTTAAATTCAGCCAACGTTGGATGTTTTTTGAATTCAAGAAAATTACTATCATACCTTGTTAACATTTCTGGAAAATGAATATGTTTATAGAGATCATTCTCTCCTATTTCATGTCCTGGATTATAGATATGCTCAAATGTGATTTCCTTCATTCGTACTCCCCTTTTCCTCTATGAACTTACTCCCAGATCCGTTGAACAATTGCCCCGTCTTCTTCGACTTTTACTACATACACATCAGGATTGGAAAGGGCGAACAGCTCATCATATCCGTATTTCTCATCAAACAACCTCAAAAGCAGCGTGGTTAAGTTTCCATGACTCACGCAAACAACATGATCTTCTTCTTTTTCTAAAACGTCTTCTATAAATGACCTTGCTCTCTCCGTTGCCTGATCATTCGACTCTCCGCCTGGTAACGCAAGGGAAAAATCCTCAAAACTGTCTTTTAATTTTTCCATCCAATCAGGAAGATCCTGATCACTTAATATTCTTTCTCCTAAACGTTCATCTTCCTTTATGGTTAGTCCCGACTGACTTGCAAAGGGAGCGATTGTTTCAATGGCTCTCACAAAAGGACTGGAATAAATCGCTTGAATGGTTCGTTTTTTTAAAAAAGCAGCCAGTTGGTTCGCTTGATTTTCCCCTGTTTCCGTTAAAGGCGCATGAAACGGCTGCCCTTCCGCTTTCGCGTGACGTACGATATAAATCGTCTTCATCCCTTCCCCCCCCCTACTTCTTTAAAGGTATGACATATTCCATAAAATCCCTGGCTATATACGTATCGGGAAACACGTCCCTTGCTTCCCTCTCCAACTCTTCCCATGACTCTTTTGCATATCGAGAGGAAATATGGGTTAAAAACAGCAATTTAGCCCCTGCATCTGAAGCTGTCTCTGCTGCTTGCTTTGTCGTCGAATGGAAATACTCACGGGCCATTTCCTCCTGATCACGATTGAAGGTCGCTTCATGAATGAGTACATCTGCTGACCTTCCTAAATCGACAGCACTCGAACAAACCCTGGTGTCTCCAAGAATCGTGACAACCCGTCCTGGAATCGAATGTCCAAGAAAGTCCTCTCCATTAAGTTCAGTGCCGTCTTCCAGCTTTACGGATTCACCCAATTTCAATTGCCTGTAGACGGGTCCAGGTTGAATACCTCTTTCCTTTAATTGATCAACTTGAAGAACACCCGGTTTATCTTTTTCAACCACACGGTATCCGAAGGTAGGCAAGGCATGATCCAGCTCCTTCGCCTCTACGAAAAATCCTTCATCTTCAAAGACGGTCCCTTCTTCGATCTCGATCACTTCAAGGGGATATAGTAGATGCGTCCGGCTGACTGATAGAGACACGTGGATATACTCCTTGATTCCCTTGGGTCCATACACCGTAAGCCGGGACTCTCCACCTTGAAAGGAGCGGCTGCCTAATAATCCTGGCAACCCATAAATATGATCCCCGTGTAAGTGGGTGATGAAAATCTTCTCTATTCTTCTTGGTTTCAAGCTAGTATGTAAAATTTGATGCTGCGTTGCTTCCCCACAATCAAAAAGCCAGACCGCACCGCGTTCTTCTAATAATTTCAAAGCAATACTGGTTACATTTCGGAGTTTAGCGGGTACTCCTGCCCCAGTTCCTAAAAATAATAGTTCCAACTTATTCACTCCTAAAATGAGCTATGCTGCCTTTATTTTAGCACATCCTACGCTTATTTACCTTTTCCTTCCCAAGAGAATGGGGGATTATTATGCTCAGTTAAACAATTGGGTTATAAGAATGAGAATTAAAGCCAACATAATGACGAAGATGTTTGTTCATAAAACGCTTTCATTTCTCCCATCAGAAAAGTCATCAGCATATAATTTGCTAATTGAACCATAAGTCTTTAAAATTAAGTAATTGTATAGGATATTAAATAAGAAGACATACATTAAAAATGCTAGCAACAAGATAAAGTGAGGTCATGACATTGAATAATTCAACTACACCATCATCTCTCATTACGATTTTTGGGGCGACTGGTGATTTAGCAAAAAGAAAGCTTTATCCATCTCTTTATCACTTGTTCCGTAAAGGGAAAATCTCAAAGCGTTTTGCCGTTGTAGGGGTAGCTCGACGTGAATGGTCGAATGAAGAGTTTCAGGAACATGTAAAAACATCGGTACATAAAGCGTTAGGCAGCAACGAAAACATAGATGAGTTCGTCTCTCATTTCTACTATCAGCCGAATGATGTTTCAAACAGCGATTCTTACAAAGCGTTGAAGAATCTTTCTGATGAGCTGGATGAAACGTATGAACTAGAAGGGAATCGCATTTTCTACTTAGCGATGGCTCCTGAATTCTTCGGTACGATTACAGAACAGCTGAAGAATCAAGGTGTAACCGATACAAAAGGTTTCCAGCGACTTGTCATTGAAAAACCATTCGGTCACGACCTCCCTTCAGCCGAAAAACTGAACAGCCAAATCAGGGAATCATTCTCTGAGGACCAAATTTACCGTATCGACCACTATCTTGGGAAAGAAATGGTTCAGAACATCGAAGTCATCCGTTTCGCCAATGCGATGTTTGAACCCCTATGGAATAATCGTTACATCTCTAACATCCAGGTCACTTCCTCCGAAGAGCTGGGTGTTGAAGATCGTGGACGCTATTACGAAAAAAGTGGGGCTCTCCGCGATATGGTTCAAAACCATCTGCTTCAAATGGTTGCTTTACTTGCCATGGAGCCTCCGATCAAATTGACGACAGACGAAATCCGCAGCGAGAAAGTCCGTGTATTACGATCCCTGCGTCCGTTTGAACATGAAGAAGTGAAAGATTATTTCGTTCGAGGTCAATATGGTTCTGGAACAACCGGTAATCAGGATCTGCCAGGTTATCGCGAAGCAGACAACGTTGATGATCAATCCAATACCGAGACTTATGTTGCAGGAAAACTGATGATCGATAACTTCCGTTGGGCTGGGGTTCCGTTCTATATCCGCACAGGAAAGAGAATGGAAACAAAGTCAACGAAAATCGTCATTCAATTCAAAGATATTCCAATGAACCTGTATTACAATCCGGACAAGCCACTGGCACCGAATTTATTGGTGATTCACATTCAGCCTGAAGAAGGAATTACTCTGCACCTAAACGTGAAAAAATCCGGACAAAACATTGAAACGACTCCAGTAAAACTAAACTTTGCCAACACCAGTGTAGACGGGATGAACACGCCGGAAGCATACGAAAAGCTTCTATTCGATTGCCTGCGCGGGGATGCAACCAACTTCACTCATTGGGATGAAGTAAAGCTGTCCTGGGCATTCGTCGATAAGATCTCTGAAGTATGGGAACAAACGCGTGATGGAGAATTCCCGAACTACGAAGCAGGATCAATGGGTCCGAAAGCAGCCGACAACCTGCTGGCTAAAGATGGCTTCTACTGGTGGCCAATTGCGAATCTAGACGTAGACCAATGCTAAGGAAGGTGTGGAAACAATGAAAATTTATGATGTAACAGCTCCAATCTTTAACGGAATGCCGGTTTATAAGAACAAACCGGAAAAACAACCTACCATCGACACAAATACGAATGGTCATGTAACAGAGTCCCGCATCTCAATGGATGTTCATACAGGAACACATGTTGATGCTCCACTTCACATGATCAACGACGGTGAAACAATCGAAACCATCGATATCGAACAGCTCGTTCGTCCTGTAAAAGTTTTTGATTTAACAAAGGTCGATGAGAAAATCAGTCTTAAAGATATCGAAGAATTAGATATTGAAGAAAATGACTTCATTCTCTTCAAAACGAAGAATTCATGGGATACCGAATTCAACTTTGAATTCATTTATGTGGCAGAAGATGCAGCAGCGCACCTTGCAGACAAGAAAATCTCAGGTGTTGGAATCGACGCTCTGGGTATTGAAAGAGCACAGGAAGGCCACCCCACTCACCGCAGCTTAATGGGAAGCGGCGTTATCATCATGGAGGGACTTCAACTGAAAGACATTGAAGCAGGCCAATACTTCATGGTTGCCGCTCCACTTAAAATCGAAAACACCGATGCGTCACCTGCACGTGTGTTGTTATTTGATGAATTGATTGGCTGAAATCCGAAAATGACTCCCTAGTATACTAGGGAGTCGTTTTTTTGATTTGTTAAGAAGTATGCCTATTTTCTCTGCGAAATCACACTTTACACATAGCATTCTTATTAAATTGTTAATTCAAAACTCATATACTATAAGAAACATTAATAATCTTCCCAATGACATTCTGGACTTCATCCGAATGTGTGATGACAAATAAATGATCGGCTTCCCCTTCAACAGGTGCCGCTACATCCTTGAAGTAACAGTCAGTCTGCTGACGGTTCAGCACTTCTTCAAAAGTAGTAGCGTTCCTGAAGATGGTTGTACTCCGCTCACTGTTTGCTACTCTGGCTTGAAGAACCCGTTCGGCGATATCCAAATGGACGAGGATCGTAATCAATCCCTTCTGATTGAAATGCTCCAACAGCTTCAACCGTCCACTGCGGCTCAGATTCGAATTACAAAGAATGAGATGGTGTGATGTCTCATTCATGGCATAATCCACAATCGTTTGACTGATGGCATATTTGAGCGCATTTGGTCCTTCCATTGGAAGCAGGCTCCTATAAAAGGTGTTGATGAATTCAGCATGATTATCCTGGTCGATTACAACGGAATTCAACAATTGTTCTTCCAGACTCTTGGCAAAGGTTGTTTTTCCGCTATGGGTTTTACCGACGGTCATGATGACTAATCTTGTCATGAATGGACCTCCAATTCATAGTTTAAACTCAATCTATAGATTCTCTTTTATCTTAGATATATAGTTTCTTAATGTTTCCTTTGTAAATCCTTGTGCTCTAGTCACTCATATAAAAATAATAAGCCTTGTACACGTCCCCAATGATCCCTTTTAATTGATGAACACCTAAGTCTGTATTGGTCATGATGACCAAAGCACTTTCCAATTGAGGATAGGCCACCACCATGCATTGAAAACCAACGCCCCAGCCAAGTGATGATATTTCGATTCCCTTGTCGTTTTGATCCAGGAAGACCCCTAGTCCGGTCCATTCCTTACCGCCTTGTGAATGGATCATTTCAGCTGCTTTACTTGACGAAAGCCTGAGTTTGCTTTCCCCTTTTAACGCATGCATGAGTTCTACCACTACAAGTGCTAGATCTGTTGGGGTTGTCCACAGTCCGGAAGCAGCAGGATACGGATAGATTGGATATTTGCCTTCCACTACTTCTCCATCACTCATATGACCACAAGAGGCGTTTTGAGATGAAGGATCAAATGTGCTATTTTTCATATGTAATGGATGAAAAAGATGTTCGCTCATAACTTCGTAAAAAGGGTTCCCAGTGACATCTTCTATCAACAGTTGTATGATACAGAAGCCTGCATCAGAATAGTGAAAGTCCCTTTCAGGGGCATATTTCACTTCAATAGGGACCTTACAATAAGGGGATTTCCCTTCTAACAGGTTAACCATCGTCGGAGTACCAAACTTCGAATTAAGTTCGTTGAAGCTTCCTTCAGGATCGACTATCCCCGATTGGTGACTAAGTAAATGTCTTAAGGTAACGTTTCCATTATATTCATGTAAAGGGACCTTCCAGGATGTTAGCACATTATTCACATCCTCATCTAAATCCAGAATGCCTTGTTCCGTCAATGTCATCACCAACATCGAGGTTAGAAATTTACTAATTGAACAAGCACTGAAAATGGAATCACTTTCCACCCGTATATCCGTTCCTGCTTCCAGTATACCGCAGCATTCCGTGCTACTGATGGAGCCACCCTCAATGACTGCCATGCTTAATCCCGTTACACCATACTCTTTCATACGCTTTTGCATGTTGATCATTTGTGGTTTCATCGTAACCGTAACCCCCATCGTTCTATTAAAGTCTGTTCTGGCTCTAGTAAGCTCACCATTTAAAGTTGATAGAAACATCATTCATCGATTTCTTCCATATCATATGATCAGACCCGATACCCCAATAATCCTTCAGCCAATAGTCAGGTTCACCAAATTTCCCCTTCCATATTTTCTGTGCAAGGGCGTATCCGCTATCCAAACAGAATTCCTGGATTCCCCTGTTTAGAAAAGTAAGGAACATGACGTTTAATAGTAATGTCCCTACCCCGCGTCCTTGATAATCGGGATGCACAAACACCGTTCCGACTTCATATATCTCATTCAGTGCTCCATCTGTACAGGTGCGAATCAGTTCACTGGCAGGACCGTATTCAATGGTTCCCATAATGTCGGTTCCACCCTTTTCCGAAGCGATTAGAAAGTACCGATCCTTCCCATTGCTTTCCAAGTCACTCTTTAAATAACGTTTTTTGCTTGCAATTTCATTTTCAATGTCATCAACCATTTCCGATATCCCTTCACTGTAAAAGGTATGCTTTATGACTGTAGAAAAAAATTGATTCAGTTCTTCCTGATCTTCTATTCCTGGTCTTCTTATTTCAATGGTAGGCACTGAAAACCACTCCTTAACTGCTTTACTTATGTAATATTATGGTAACATACCATATCTATCTCATACGATGAAATTCCGATAAATGATTATTATTTGTTTTAATATATATCCTTTCAAAATAAAAACCCCTCTCCTAATAGGAAAGGGGCTATACTTATTCGATTATTTCATCCACTCAGTATGGAAAGTACCTTCTTTGTCCACGCGCTCGTACGTATGGGCACCGAAGTAATCTCGCTGAGCCTGGATCAGGTTTGCAGGCAGTGTTTCTGTACGGTAGCTATCGTAGTAAGACAGTGCCGCAGAGAAGCCAGGTACCGGTACACCATTTTGGACGGCTGCGCTGATGACTTCGCGAAGTGCATATTGGTAACTTTCTACGATCTCTTTAAAATAAGGATCTAATAGAAGGTTTGAAAGATTTGATTCACGGTCATAAGCTTCTTTGATCTTTTGCAGGAATTGAGCACGGATGATGCAACCTCCGCGGAAAATCATTGCGATATCCCCGTATTGAAGATCCCATTTGTACTCATCAGATGCAGAGCGCATTTGCGCAAATCCTTGAGCATAGGAACAGATTTTGCTCATGTAAAGAGCTTTACGGATGGATTCAACCAATGCTTTTTTATCGCCTTGGAATGGTTTCGTGTCAGGTCCTTTTAGCATTTTGCTTGCTTTCACACGTTCATCTTTAATGGCTGAAATGAAACGGGCAAAGACAGACTCGGTGATAATCGGTAAGGACACACCAAGGTCTAACGCACTCTGGCTTGTCCATTTGCCTGTACCCTTTTGTCCTGCTTTGTCCAGGATGACATCGACCATCGGCTTTCCTGTTTCCTCATCTTTCTTCGTGAAGATATCTGCTGTGATTTCGATGAGATAACTATCAAGTTCACCTTTATTCCAGTCGGCAAACACTTCATGCAGTTCCTCGGCACTTAAGCCAAGGACATTTTTCATCAGGAAGTAGGACTCAGCGATCAACTGCATATCTCCGTATTCGATGCCGTTGTGCACCATTTTCACATAGTGACCCGCGCCATCAGGACCTATATACGTCGTACAAGGGTCTCCATCGACTTTCGCTGCAATGTCTTTCAAGATGGGAGCGACAAGTTCGTACGCTTCCTTCTGTCCACCAGGCATGATAGAAGGACCAGTAAGTGCACCTTCTTCTCCACCGGAGACACCCGTTCCGATAAAGTGAATGCCTAATTCGCTTAATTCGTGATTGCGGCGGCGCGTATCTTCGAAGAACGTATTTCCTCCGTCAATCAGAATGTCCCCTTTTTCCAGGAACGGCTTTAATTGTTCAATGGTTGCATCAGTTGGATTTCCTGCTTTCACCATCAAGAGGATTTTTCTAGGTTTTTCTAGAGAATTAACGAATTCATCAATCGTATATGTAGGAACGACATTCTTTCCTTTAGATTCGCTTATCATTTCATCCGTTTTTTTACGGGAACGATTATATACAGAAACAGAGTACCCTCTGCTCTCAATATTCCAAGCTAAGTTTTTACCCATTACGGCTAAACCGATAACACCAATTTCTTGAGACATGCCATTAACATCCTTTCATTTATAGAATACTGGTTTTTTCTTTTTAAACTATCAACATTATGTAGGAAACTCCAGTTGATCCGTTTTTCAAAAACTATTTCTCGCACTCTATTTCAATCTAACAAGAATAGTGTGGTGATGCAAATAATCCGTTTCAAGTGTTCGCTATCTACTTTAAGGTGTCCTCTTCCTTCCTGGGTCATTCACTCAGAAAATCTTTGTTGAAGCTTGTGTCCTGTTTTGAGTCAAAGGTTTTCTTCTTGTTCTTCCCTTTTATTCCTTGGGAGATGGAATCTTTCCCGAACTTTTCCTGAAGCTGTGATAAAACAGTGTAAAGTGGTTCCTTTTCTGCTACCTTTTTGTAAGAGAATAGGTCCAATTGTTCGGTTGCTTCACTCTTTTCCACTATATCCTGTGCGGTGACACCCAAAAGTCTTACGGGATCTCCATCCCAGTGCTTCAACAATAAGTCTTTAGCATAATGAAATAAATCTTCTTTTTTATATATCGGATTTTCCAGCTTCTTGCTTCTCGTAATGGTTTTTCTGAATTTATCCCTGATCATGAGCTGGATCGTCATCCCCAGAACGTCTTTCTGCTGCAGGCGTGACGACACTTTTGCACATAGTTTCTCTACAACCATTAATAGCTCGTGTTGGTTCGTTGTATCCTTTGGTAAAGTAGTGGAGTTTCCAACGCTTTTATAATCATAGATCGAATCAGGGTCCACGCTTCGCCTATCGATCCCGTTGGCACGTTCTTTGAGACGGAGACCATTGATTCCAAGCAGTGATTTCAGCTGTATATCATTGGCATGAGCGAGATCATCGCAGGTATGAATACCAAACGAATTGAGCTTTTCTGCGGTCTTCTGTCCAATGCCGTGCATCTCAATGACAGGAAGTGGCCAAAGCTTTTCAGGGATATCACGCTTTCTTAATACGGTGATTCCCATAGGTTTCTTCATGTCGGATGCAGTCTTGGCCAGGAATTTGTTAGGGGCCACCCCGATACTGCAGGGAAGATCGAGTTGACTTTTAATTTGGGATTGAATGTCTGACGCAATTTGTAACGGGGTGCCTTTTTCAAAGGAGTCCGTGATATCCAGATATCCCTCATCAATTGAGACAGGCTCCACTAATTCTGAATATTGTCTGAGGATATCAAATATTCCTTTGGAGGCTGCGCGGTAACGGTCAAAGTTAGGCGTCATGATAATGAGCTCTGGGCACAGTTTTTTGGCTTCCCAAAGAGGCATTGTCGTCTTCACTCCCAAGCTTCTCGCTTCGTAGCTGCATGTCACGATAATGCCTCGTCTCTCTTGGGGATTCCCGGCTATAGCCAATGGTTTGCCCCTCAATGTTGGGTCAAATGCCATTTCAACAGAGGCATAAAAGCTATTCATATCAACATGAAGGATCACTCGCCCGTTTTTTGGATAATGTGAGATCATTTAAATCGCGGCTTTCTTTGTCTAATTTTGATGTGTTTTTTGCTCGCTCACGTAATCCTGTATCTCTCTAATACCTTCTAAGCTCTCTACTAAAACATTGGGATCAATCTGGGTGATGAGCGAGTCTTCAAGATTGATGATTCCTGAGAAATAATTTGTTTTTGAATATGCAAGTAAACCTACGTTTGTAAAGGAGTCATCCGGTACTTCGAGAATTTCTTTCGCTTCCTTTACGACCAAACCGATCTGAATTGTTTCTGTGTGAACGACGAGTAGAAACATTCCTGTTTCTGCACCTGCACTCGTGTTATAAAGGATATTTGCTAAATCAAGGACAGGGATCAGCTCACCCCTGACTTTTACAAATCCCAGGACAAATGAAGGAAGATGAGGGATGGGCCTCACTTCTTCCACTCTTTCAATCGATACTACGTTCTCAATCGGTAGAGCATATTCCTCTTTTCCAGCATGAAATACAACTACTTTCGGCATTGTATAACGTCCCCTCTTAAAATTCTGATATGTTATGTATGCTTCTAATGTACCATATTTTAGAAAGGTTAGGTGAAAGAAGAAAATGTCCGCGTTCAAAGGGAGAACCTTTGAACGCGGACATTTGATTGTATCGACGAGCTGTCCAGCTACAGCGGCTAGAGGCTCGAGGTCATAAGTCAAACCTGCCAAAAAGGCAAAGGACGCCTTTCCGGCAGGTTCGGCTTATGCTTGTCGCCTCTGATCAAGCCGCCTCCGTTTTTCTATTTGTCCAGCTCCGGCGGCTAGGCCCTCGAGGTCATAAGCTAAATCTGGCAAAAAGGCAAAGAACGCCTTTTCGCCAGATTCATCTTATGCTTGTCGGGCCTGATCAAGCCGCCTCCGCTTTTCTATTCTCCCGCTACTTCCTGAATGATCGCTACAACCATTTCAGAGAGCTTGTTCAGTTCTTCAACAGGCATTCTTTCACTCTTCGTGTGGATTTCTTCGTAGCCTACTGCCAGGTTGACTGTTGGTACTCCGAATCCTGCGATTACGTTTGCATCACTTCCGCCTCCGCTTGTCAGAAGTTCGCTTGGACGACCGATTTTCTTTGCGGCACGTTTCGCCACTTCTACTACTTCGTCACCGTCTTTGAACTTGAAGCCTGGATACATCACCTGTACTTCAACTTCCGCTTTTCCGCCCATTTCTTCTGCCACGGATTCAAATGCAGCTTTCATCTTTTCTACTTGTGCTTCCATTTTTTCAGGAACGAGTGAACGTGCTTCTGCAAGAATATCCGCTTGTTCGCATACGATATTCGTTGCTTTTCCACCTTCGAATCGTCCGATGTTCGCAGTCGTTTCTTCGTCGATGCGGCCAAGTGGCATTTTGGAAATCGCTTTAGCCGCAATCGTGATGGCAGAAACGCCTTTTTCAGGAGCTACACCGGCATGTGCAGTTTTTCCGTAAATCGTTGCTTTTACTTTTGCTTGTGTAGGGGCAGCCACAATGATATTTCCTACTTTGCCATCGCTATCAAGAGCGAAACCGTATTTCGCTTTTACCAGAGATGAATCCAGGGCTTTCGCTCCGACTAATCCTGATTCTTCCCCTACTGTGATGATGAACTGAATATCACCGTGAGATATATTGTTTTCTTTTAATACTCGAACAGATTCAAGCATCGTTGCAAGTCCCGCTTTATCATCGGCTCCAAGAATGGTTGTGCCGTCAGAGTAAATATAGCCATCTTCTTTAAGAGTTGGCTTAACCCCCTTTGCAGGAACAACTGTATCCATATGAGAAGTGAAGTAGATGGTATCTACGCCTTCTTTATTTCCTTTAAGAGTACAGATAAGGTTACCTGCACCATGACCGGTTTCACCCATCGTATCATCTTCGAATACGTCTACTCCAAGATCAGAGAATTTTTGTTTTAATACTTTTGCAATTTCAGCTTCTTCTTTCGTTTCTGAATCGATTTGAACCAATTCCATAAATTCATTTAGTAAACGTTCATGATTAATCATTTAGTAGACCTCCACAATATGTATTCACTTCTATAGTATAGCGTGAATAGCCTTGTTCAACAAATAGTACCTCTTACAATGGAATATTTCCATGCTTTTTCTTTGGTCGATCTTCCCGTTTATTTCTCATCATTTCCAATCCTTGAATCAATTTGATACGTGTTTCCCGAGGATCAATGACGTCATCGACCATTCCACGGGACGCCGCTACATATGGATTAGCGAATTTCTCACGGTATTCTTCTATTTTCTGCTCCCGAAGCTGTTCAGGATTCTCACTGGCTGCGATTTCCCTTGCAAAAATTATATTCGCAGCTCCCTGTGGACCCATGACGGCAATCTCTGCATTCGGCCAAGCAAACACCAGGTCAGCTCCGATGGATTTACTGTTGAGGGCAACATACGCCCCACCATATGCTTTTCTTAATATCACCGTCATTTTCGGGACCGTAGCTTCTGAATAGGCATATAGGATTTTCGCACCATGACGAATGATCCCTCCATGCTCCTGCTTGATGCCAGGGAAGAAGCCGGTTACATCTTCAAACGTGATTAACGGGATATTGAAGGAATCACAGAAACGGATAAAACGTGCAGCTTTGTCAGAGGAATCAATGTCCAGTCCTCCTGCCATGAATTTTGGCTGATTACAGACAAGTCCTACGACCTCTCCTTTGATTCGGGCCAGTCCTACGACGATATTTTTCGCAAATTCCTTTTGAACCTCCATAAAGCTGTCTTTATCCACAACTTCATTAATGACGGTGCGGACATCGTAGGGACGAATCGCATCAAAAGGAATAATATCTGTTAAATTAGCACGGTAATCATCTTCCTCATTCACGTCTAAACGAGGGGGCTTCTCTTCATTATTTTGAGGTAAATAAGCTAATAATTTCCGAACCTCCAGGAGAACATCTTCTTCGGTTTTCCCTCTGAAATGGGCATTCCCGCTAATGGAGTTATGGACCTTTGCCCCTCCTAAATCTTCAGAACTGATTTTTTCACCGGTGACGGTTTCGATTACTTTAGGTCCCGTGATGAACATTTGGCTTGTATCGTCCACCATAAATACAAAATCCGTGATGGCAGGTGAATAAACCGCTCCTCCCGCGCAAGGACCCATAATCACGGATATTTGTGGAATCACTCCGGAATAAATGGAGTTTCTATAGAAGATATGTCCGTATCCATCTAAAGAAACGACGCCTTCTTGAATTCTTGCACCACCTGAATCATTTAATCCAATGAAAGGCGCACCATTTTTGACTGCCAGATCCATGACATGTGAAATCTTCTTCGCATGCATTTCCCCCAATGCGCCGCCAAAAACCGTGAAATCCTGAGAAAATAAGTAGATGGGATTTCCGTTTACTTTCCCATAACCTGTAACGACTCCATCTCCTGGTCCTTGAACCCCGTCCAGTCCGAAGTCTGAACAGCGATGCTCAATGAATGGATTAAGCTCGACAAAACTGCCCGGATCCACTAAAATATCGATTCGTTCTCTGGCAGTCAATTTTCCTTTTTCGTGCTGCTTATCTATTTTTTTATCTCCGCCGCCTAATTCTACTTCTCTTCTGCGATCATACAATTCATTAATCTTTTCATAGATATCCATTATGTTACTCCCCTTTGATGTTTGATTTATCACATAGTTCATATAGTACACCGTGAGCCGACTTTGGATGCATGAAGGCAACAGCAGCCCCTAAAGCACCAGGTTTTGGTGTTTCGTTGATCATCCTGACTCCTTTGGCTTGCAGTTCCTTGATCCGTTCTTCAATTCCTTCAACACCAAAGGCAATATGATGAATGCCTTCTCCCTTTTTCTCAATGAATGTGGCAATCGGACTATCCTTATGTAGTGGTTCAAGTAACTCAAGCTTAATATTCCCACCATCAATAAATGCTACTTTCACACCTTGATTTCCCACTTCTTCGATCTTGACGAGTGAAAGCCCAAGAGTATCTTCGTAAAATGGAAGAACACTGTCTATTGATGATACTGCTATTCCGATATGGTCTACCTTTTTCATCCCTATCATCCCCCTGTTGTTTACATGTTCCACCCGTATAGTATTCGATAAACGGTGTCGAATTCCCTCCTAATACGGCGAATAATTAAAGCGTTTTCTTTTATGCCAATGGTTGTTTTCTCTCCCTATTCACGATAAAATAGAGTTGAAAATCGCCTCTATAAGGTAAGATGAAGAATGGAGAGATACAATGGGTAATAAAAAATTACAAAAAATAATTGTATTTGTCATGTTGTTTGCGATGATTGCATCGACAATCATGGCGGGACTGACTTTCTTATTATAATAGAAAACAAAGGATCTGCTAATCGACCGGGTCGATTAGCAGATCCTTTTTATTTTATCGCACCATGTTCTTTTCCCAGCTGATGGAAGCTTTTGTTCGTTTTGACGACCAGCACTTTTGTTCCGACCGGCACCTGATCAAACAGATACTCAACATGTTTATTATGCATCCGAATACACCCATTTGATATATATTTCCCAATGCTTGAAGGTTGATTCGTACCATGGATTCCATAGATCCTTCCGTCTGTTCCCTTGGCGTCAAAGCCGATCCATCTCGATCCCAATGGATTCCTTGGATCTCCCCCAGGAATATTCTTCTTACGGTAATAAGGGTTCTTGGCTTTGACTGTTACATTAAATAGTCCTTCCGGGGTGAGGGTCGTCGTTTTCCCTGTTGCTACCGGAAATGTGCGCTGGATCTTTCCATCGTCGATATAGGCTAATTGATTGCTTTCCTTGTTCACGATAATAAACGGATCTCCGGGCAGTGGATTCCTGCCCAGTGGCCATATCGGAGAAGCGAACAAGATAATGGCAAGAAGTATACGCATCCTATCACCTTTTTCGTGTTTTAGGTGTAGTGTACTTCTCTTTGATCACTTTCATCCTTCTTTATTCCTTTAAACGAGCTTTTCAGTAGAAGATACTGTTCCATCTCCTGGACGAACTGATAAAGGGCTGCACGGGTTTCGAACTCTTCCCTCGTCTTCGGTAAATCCATTTGCTCGAACTCCACTTTCATATCGTACAATTTTTTCAGATAAAACAGGGCCGTGTTTCCCGGGTGTATGTGATCGCTAAGCTCATCCAGGAATTCTGCAATCCGATGTCCCTGCTCCACCGTTAATGAGATCGATGTCGCAATCGGTAAGATACGTTGTAGGATTTCGAACTGTTTTTCCCTCATTTTAAAATACAAATAATATAAGTTCTCATGACGTAAAAAGTGATTTTCAACATCTTTGAATGCTATTGTCTTCGCTTCTTTAAGTAATTGTTCTGTTTCAGTGATTTCTTTACCATCCCATTGGCTGTCATTTGTTCGCAGGTAGTTGATCATTTCACAAAAGATTTTATAGAAATTGGCTTCAATCTTTTCTTGATATTCGATCATCTTTTTATCTACACTCGGCATATAAAGGTTCATGATAAGAGCAATCCCGATCCCGATCACAATGATGCCTAATTCATTCTCGAAAAGCCCGGGGGTCACCTTACCTGCTGAATAAATATGTAAAATGATAACGGAACTGGTGACAATCCCTTCTTTGATATTCAGGGCTACCGTGATTGGAATGAACACAAGTAATAACAAGCCGATTACGGCAGGGTGATAGGCAATGAATTCAAAGAACGCAGCCGAAATCACCATGGCGATCACACAGGCCAGGAAACGGCTCCATGACGCATTCACCGATTTCTTCTTCGTGTTCTGAATGCAAAGAATCGTCAAAATGCCAGCAGATACAAAGTTATCCAGCTGGAACCACTGTGCAATGCTGATTGCAACTGCAGTGCCGATCCCAGTTTTAAGTGTTCGATACCCGATTCGAAACATTCATATTTCTCCTAACTCTTTCTTTATTAGCTTCTTTAGAATACCATAATTCCCCTTGAACATAAAAAAGGAGGATTAACGAAACTGTTCGCTAATCCTTCCATCGTTTACAGTATTTTCTCTAAGAATTCTTTTCCCCGGTCGCTTTGCGGGTTCGAGAAAAACGGAAGAGGCTCTCCTTCTTCCACGATCTTTCCATCATCCATGAATAAGACTCTGTCTGCCACCTCTCTGGCAAAGCCCATTTCATGGGTTACAATGATCATTGTCATCCCTGAATGAGCAAGTGACTTCATGACTTCCAGCACCTCTTTGACCATTTCAGGATCCAGTGCAGATGTCGGTTCGTCAAACAACATCACTTTCGGTTCCATGGCAAGTGCCCTTGCAATGGCTACACGCTGCTTTTGGCCACCTGATAAACGGTTAGGGTACTCATCACTTTTTTCTTTCAAACCGACTTTTGTTAGAAGGTCCGTCCCTAATTTTTTAGCTTCTGTTTTGTTTAGGCCCTTCACTTTCACTGGAGCGTAGATCACGTTTTCCAACGCTGTCATATGAGGAAAGAGATGAAAATGTTGAAATACCATGCCTATATCTTGTCTCACTTTGCTTATATTTTTGCCTTTCACAACAGCTTCTTCAAAGTATATCGATCCTGAAGTTGGTTCCTCTAAATAATTCAGGCAGCGGAGCAGAGTGGACTTCCCAGAACCGGAAGGACCGATCAATGCTACAACCTCCCCTTTTTCTACGGAGAAATCGATCCCTTTTAATACTTGAAGCTTACCAAACGACTTTGTAATCTTTTCTGCTTTAATCATTTCCACGTAGTCTCCCTTCCAGCGCTTTTCCCAATAAGGTTAGAACCATGACAAGCACATAATAGATCAGTCCGGCAAATAATAGTGGTTCGAAAAAGGAATACAAATCACTACCTACCATATACGAACGTCTCATCACATCGGCGGCCCCGATAACAGTGACGATGGCAGATTCCTTCGTAAGGGTGATGAATTCGTTCATTAAGGCAGGCAATATGTTTTTAATGGCCTGAGGCAGGATCACATCTTTCATCATCAAACGATATGGAACCCCAAGGACCATGGCCGCTTCCTTTTGCCCTTTATCCACTGCATTGATCCCCGCACGGATGATCTCGGAAATATAGGCAGCTGAATTAAGGGAAAAAGAAAGGATCGCTGCTGTATACGGTTCGATCTGAGTTCCAAAAAGCTGAGGCGAGCCATAAAAGATGATCATCAATTGCAGAACTAAAGGAGTCCCCCGAAAAACCGATGTATAAATATCTGCAAGTAATGTTAAAGGTTTGATGGAACTTATTTTACAAAGAGCAAGCAGAATACCGAATAGGAATCCAAGTATTCCTGCTAACCCGACAATTTTAAGAGTGACCTTCAATCCTTCCAAAATAAAAGGAATCGAAGGGATCAGTTGTTGAAAATCAAGTGGCATTGTATTCTCCTCCAATCGTGCTGTTAAATAGGAAGGGCTAACCGATGATGGGTTAGCCCTTCTATCAATCTACTGTTCTCCGTTAAACCACTTTTCAGCCAGTTTATCCAATTCTCCATTTTCCTCGAGCTTTTTCAATGCATCGTTGAATTCGCTTGTAAGCTCACTATCCTTTGGAAGTGCAACGGCAGAACCGGCTTCTTCTTCGTTCACGTCCATTGTATTTCCTTGAAGTTCTTTATTTTTATCCAAATACCCATTTGCTACGGTATTTTCGATGATAATGGCATCAAAACGTCCATTTTGCAGATCCTGTATCAGCTCAGGAATACGGTCACGGGTCTCTACTTTTAATGGGATGGATGTGGAAAGTTCTTCTGCAGCTTCCTGTTGGATGGAACCTAACTGAACGCCAACCGTTTTCCCATCAAGATCCTTTTCGCTTTCAATTCCGCTTTCTTTAGTTGAGATGATCATATCCTTGGCAGTGTAATAAACATCACTGAAGTCAACATTCTTTTGTCGTTCTGGGGTAGGGGTCATAGCTGAAAGCACAAAGTCCACCTGGCCGGTTTTAAGTGCTGAAATTAAACCGCTGAACTCCATATCTTTGATCTCGATTTCATACCCAAGTTCATCTGCCAGCATCTGAGCCAAGTCAATGTCGTACCCGATAAATTCATCACTGTTTGCCGTATCGACGTATTCAAATGGTTTATAGTCCGCAGAGGTACCCATGATCAGTTTTTTTGATTCTCCTGAAGCGGTTCCTGCATTCTCTTCTCCTGCACCACACGCTGCAAGAGTAGTAGAAACGATTAATACTAATATTAGAGATAATATCTTTTTCAATGTAATTCCTCCTTGATTATAATGTATAAATATAATATATAATGTATATTAATTACTATATTCGTATTGTAGCAGAGATAAATTTTTATGCAATAGTTTTTATAATTATAGAAAAATGTTTATATTTTCTGAAAATTAATGTGCTTTTTATTAGATTTTTATAAGTTAGAGTAAATAGAGAAGGATAAATATTATTCAAATAATATGCATTGATAGTGGAATTGAGCGTCTCGAAACTTCTGGCTGTCACAATTGAGGGAAGTTTCACTAATAATTGAGAGGAATTGAGTATGGATCCTGTAAAAAAGGATCATTTTAATGGAGACTTTGGGTATGGATAAAGGTTCTTGGCAATTTAAGGGCCATATTCCCCTTCATAATCCTTTATTGCGTCATTTCGGGAGGGAATTGCGTCATTATTTAATTTATTGCGTCGTTTTTCCATTATTTGCGTCATTTTAATAAGGAATTGCGTTTTTTAGTAAACAAAGGAATATGTCAACTCCCCACTTCCAACCAACATAAAAAACCCGTCAAGCTTCTCACTCTACCTGTGAGAAACCTGACGGGCTATTTTCATCTTACTTACACTTCTTCACAATACTGATCGAAGTACGATTGAATTTTGTTCACAACCGACATTGGGTCGTGACCTTCAATTTCATGTCTTTCTACCATCGTCAATAATTTTCCGTCTTTTAATAGAGCAAATGACGGTGAGGATGGCGGGTAACCTGTAAAGTAGCTGCGCGCTTTCGCTGTAGCTTCTTTATCCTGGCCAGCGAAAACCGTCACTAATTGATCCGGTCGTTTATCGTAGTGAATGGAATGAGCTGCTGCTGGGCGAGCGATTCCTCCTGCACAACCACAAACAGAGTTGATCATAACAAGTGTAGTACCTTCTTTAGCGAAAGCTTGATCTACTTCTTCTTCACTAGTTAATTGAGTATAACCGGCTTGTTCGATTTCTTGACGAGCCTGACGAACAACGTCGTTCATAAATAAGTTGAAATCTATATCCATACTTGAACTCTCCTTTTAATCGCTGACTTAATCATTCTCCATAAAAACAGGAAATTTGATGTACCACTATCATAACAATTTCAAACCATATCTTTCAATTAAAATTAACTAAACCATTCAATGAATTGCTCCTTTGTACAACTTTAGCAATTCTTCTACTGCCTGAGAAGTCGTAAAATCTCCTTCTTTCACTCGATTTTCCATATGAGGAAGGGAAGACTTTATGTTTTGGTGAAAAAAGAAGTCTGAGAGAACCCTTTCTTTCAACATCGTATGAAACCATTCCTGCTTTTGGAGAAGTCGTCTTTCTTCAAAGACGCCCTGTTCTTTTGTTTGCTTCTGGAACTGTTGAATCACATCCCACATTTCTTGTAATCCATCATTCTTTAAAGCTGAACAGGTATAAGCCTTTGAACTCCAGCCTTTTGTTGCTGGAGTGAGAAAGTGCAGGATTTGGTTCAGCTCTCTTTTGGTTTTCTCGGCGAGAAGCTTATTCTCTCCGTCGGCCTTATTGACAAGCAGAGCATCGGCAAGCTCCATGATTCCTTTTTTCATGCCTTGTAGCTCGTCCCCGGCGCCAGTGATGACAAGCAGGAGGAAGAAATCCACCATTTGTCTCACCATTACTTCACTTTGGCCAACCCCAACGGTTTCGATAATGATCAGGTCATATCCAGCCGCTTCGCATAAGAGGAGGGTTTCATTTGTCTTTCGATGAACCCCTCCCAGTGTACCGGCAGTGGGGGATGGCCTGACAAAGGCACGGCGATTTTTCGATAATTGTTCCATCCTTGTTTTATCCCCTAAAATACTCCCCCCGGAAATGGAGGAGCTTGGATCAATCGCAAGGACGGCAACCCGGAGTCCAGATTCGCATAACATTTCCCCGAAAGCTTCTATAAATGTACTTTTCCCCGCACCCGGTACACCAGTGATGCCGATCCGAAAGCTTTTTCCTGTATAAGGAAGGAGCTCTTGCAACAGTTCCTGTCCCTTGGCATAATGCTGCTCTGCATTGCTTTCAATCAGCGTGATGGCCTTCGCCAAGGAGCTACGGTCGCCATTCAAGACCCCGTCCTTTAATTCGGTAATCGATACAGATCCCTTTTTTTTCTTCACAAACCGCTTCTTTCGCCCTGAATCATGCTCTGCCATTATTCAGCCACTTCCTCATAACCCAGCACTTCATAAATTTCTTTGATGACTTTTTGTGCAGCAACGGGTATGATCGTCCCTGGTCCAAAAACGGCAGAGGCTCCGTTATTCAATAGGAAGTCATAATCCTTAGCCGGAATCACTCCACCAATGACAACGAGAATGTCTTCTCTGCCTAATTTCTTTAGTTCCGCTACCAATTGAGGCAGGAGTGTTTTATGTCCTGCGGCTAATGAACTTACACCGATGACATGAACGTCATTTTCGACTGCTTGCAGGGCCGTTTCTTCCGGCGTCTGGAACAATGGTCCGATATCCACATCAAAGCCAAGGTCTGCGAACGCCGTGCTAATCACCTTAGCACCTCTGTCATGACCGTCCTGTCCCATCTTCGCAATAAGGATACGGGGTCTTCTTCCTTCGTTTTCCAAAAACTCTTCTGTCATCTCTTTTACTACATTGATTTCTTGTTCATTTGAAAAATTCGAGCTGTACACCCCGCTTATACTTCTAATCGTCGCTTTATGTCGTCCTGAAACTTTTTCTATCGCATCGGATATTTCTCCTAATGTGGCACGTGCCCTCGCTGCTTCAACCGCTTTCTCAAGGAGATTCCCTTCCCCTGTTTCTGCTGCATGGGTTAATGCTTGAAGGGCTTCGATCACTCTCTCTTGATTTCTTTCTTCTTTAAGCTTTCGGATTCGTTCTACTTGTTTTTGTCTTACAACCGTATTATCGATATCCAATGTTTCAATCGGGTCTTCCTTGTCGAGGCGATATTTATTTACGCCTATAATCGCTTCGTCTCCTGAATCAATCATCGCCTGCCTTCTGGCAGCCGCTTCCTCGATCCGCATTTTCGGCAATCCGGTTTCAATCGCCTTCGTCATGCCGCCAAGCTCTTCAATTTCTTCAATGTGCTCCCATGCCTTTTCCATCAGCTGATCGGTTAAGGATTCAACATAATGGGATCCTGCCCATGGATCAATCACCTTCGTAATACCGGTTTCCTCTTGAAGATACAGCTGTGTATTACGGGCGATCCGCGCTGAAAAGTCTGTCGGCAGGGCAATCGCTTCGTCCAGTGCATTGGTATGAAGGGATTGTGTGTGGCCCATGGCTGCTGCATGCGCCTCAAGTAACGTACGAATGACATTATTATAAGGATCCTGCTCCGTTAGACTCCACCCGGATGTTTGGGAGTGAGTCCTTAACGCCATGGATTTAGGATTCTGAGGGTCGAATGTTTTCATCATTCTTGCCCAAATCCTTCTTGCCGCTCTCATTTTGGCTACTTCCATGAAATAATTCATGCCGATGGCCCAGAAGAATGATAATCTCGGTGCAAATGAGTCGATATCGATTCCTGCCTGCAAACCAGTCCGAACATACTCAAGACCATCCGCCAATGTATAAGCTAACTCAATATCGGCAGGTGCTCCCGCTTCCTGCATGTGATATCCGGAAATACTGATGCTATTAAACTTAGGCATATGTTTGGACGTATACTCAAAGATATCGGCAATGATCTTCATGGATGTTTCAGGAGGATAAATATATGTGTTTCGAACCATATACTCTTTCAAAATATCATTTTGAATCGTACCGGACAGCTTATCCTGTGAAACACCTTGTTCTTCTGCCGTCACGATATAAAACGCAAGGATGGGTAATACCGCTCCGTTCATTGTCATGGAAACAGACATTTGATCAAGAGGAATCCCATCAAACAAAATCTTCATATCCAGAATCGAATCAATGGCTACTCCCGCTTTCCCTACATCCCCCACTACCCGCGGATGATCGGAATCATAACCGCGATGAGTGGCTAAGTCAAAAGCGACAGACAGTCCTTTCTGCCCCATACTTAAATTTCTTCTATAGAACGCATTGCTTTCTTCTGCTGTTGAAAATCCTGCATACTGCCGTACCGTCCAAGGACGATTCACATACATGGTTGGGTACGGTCCCCTTGTATATGGAGCCAAACCTGGGAGGTCTTCTCCATGATTCTTAGAGTCCTGTTCTGAATAAAGAGACTTAATGACAATCTTCTCATTCGTTTCATATGTGTCGCCCGATAGAGGAATACCTTTCATTCTACCTTCGTTCGAATAGGGGTTGATTTGCTGCCAATCAGGCTTTGTCATTTTCTGTTCCCTCCTCCCAGATGGTTAATAGCTCATCGACTTTTTCAAGTATATTTTGTTTGTTGTAAACGGAACCGTTTAAGCCGTTACCAAACCACTCACCTTTATGCTTATCTGGAATTTGCCCAGCTATGTCAATGACAATGGCAGGATCTATATGATGAATCGATTCTATCAGCATAGTGAGTTTGTCTTGATACTCTTCATCCTTCCCACAAACCACATAGTACGGATAGCGGGTTTCCTCTACGAATTGAAGAACCTCTTCCTTAGAGAAGCACTCTTTACTCTGACTTGCATGAATGCCCCCAGCAGCTAGAAAGCCTTTCACAAAATCTGCACGGGGCTTATATGTTTTTAGATCGCCTAATCCAATAAGACCTGCAACTGGTTTTGTTTTCAAATTCTGGGCTCTTCCCCTTAATCTTTCAAAAGGAAGGGATAATCTGTCCGGCCCGGTTAAAGGAAGAGCGGGAAGTGTCTCATCCAGATTCGCATAGATATTCGTCCCGATCATCGAGTTTTTTCTTGTGGCTAAATCATGAATACGCGACTCTCTCACTCTATTTATTTTTTCATATATGGAACCATTTTTCAGACAGGCAAGAATTCCCCCGTCTCCTTCAACGTCTTGAAATTCCTTCCATGATAGCTTCCCTATTTCTTCTGATAACCATTCCACATAATAAGAACCGCCTCCAGGGTCCACCACTTTATCCAAGTGAGCTTCTTCACCGAGGATCAGTTGAGTATTCCGGGCAATTCTTTCAGAAAATGCGTTCACTTCCCCACTCACTTCATTAAAGGGAGAAACGACAAGATAGTCTACTCCTGCTAGAATCGCAGAAAATGCTTCTCCACCCCCGCGGAGCATATTGACATATGAATCGAGCGTGGATTTATTATATTGAGACGTTTCTGCACTGGTGCTGATGGATTGTGCAATGATATCATCTGATAGCCCATAAGAAGATAATACCTCTTGCCATAATTTCTTGAAGGCCCGGATTTTGGCTACTTCCATAAAGAAATGGCTTCCGACTGAAAAGTGAAAATGCATTTTCTCAGCAATTCTAGCGATGGACCAGCCTTTTTCCTGCAGTACTTCAATATAAGAGACCCCTTCACTAAGGGCATAAGCCAATTCCTGTGTGGCACTCGCTCCTTTATTATGATACGATGCAGAATTGATAATAATCGACTTTACACCCGGAAGGTGCTTGTCTGCTTCTTCTACAACCTCTAACCAGTTCCCTATTTCAGGCCCATCTGTAAATGCACTCTCGGAAATAGGGTCGAATCCTATGACACCGATGATTTCCTTCAGTTCAGGTATATCCTTCATGCGCTGAATGGAGGATGCCGTATTCTTTTCAATGACAAATATAGGAGCATGGTACTCTGTTACTTCTTTGATAAAATGATCGAAGCCATCCGTTATGTCTAATTCTCCAACTGCAAATGAAAGACAGTTTTGCCCCCGGGATAATGCGTCCTTCATTGCTGATGCAAGTTCTTCCCATGATCCCCTTTTTATTGGTTGAGCAATAAACCACTTCGGAGTACGCTCCATTCTTCTTTTGACATCTGGGATATAGGCTCTCACCCTATCCCGTTCTGGTACATCTTTCGCTGTATATAACGGTTTAAGTTCAATATTTTCATAGGTTTTTGTATGTAAAGAACGAATCCCTTTCCCCTTTAACGCTTTTTCAGCTGCTTCCTGCCATTCTGTAAGTGTTCGTCGACTGAATGATTGTTCTTTCATATCACTAAGCTTCATAATACCCCTCTTTCAACCTGCATTTTTGTAATCGTTTACATATTCACTTGAAGAATTTCACTAAACTAGTAGGAGTGCGCATTGAAAATTCGAAATGTTTATACTAATACTATTTTAGTATATAAAAAAAATCGTATTTCTTCAATGTATCTGGAAGATGTGTACAAAAAGAAAGAAAAGTCGACGTGGTCGACTCTTCTCCCATTAAGCTCTATTTTTTTGTATTGATATACAATTTACCTTCTGCACGTTTCGTCGTTACATTTCCGTAATCATCGGAAATTTTCACTTCAATCAGGGCCCCAGGTGCTTTTACGTTTGAAGTGGCCGTATAGTAACCAACGTAATGACCTTCAGATGTTTCCATCATCGGCAGCTCATTGGCGTTTGTTACTTGCGTTCGTGTATTTGTCAGTGGCATTTGGATAACAAACGTTGCTTCTAATCCAGGCTCACTGTCAAATTCAATTTTCACAGATTCACCACTTTTCAGATAAATATCTTCATCCGGAAGGAGATTGTTAATGGAAATGTCACCAAATTTAGCGAAAACTGTCACGCTTTGTTTCTTTTTATTTCCCGCTTTATCCTTCGCTACGACCTGGATGATATTTTCACCTTCATTCAGAAGCAATCTGTGAGTGAACTCACCATCGCTAACTGAAGCTTTCTCTCCGTTAACTTTCACCCATGCGAGGTTATCATCGACGATCGTTCCTTCTACAGTGATGGCCTCACGATTAGTTTTCATTCCTTCTTTCGGAGACGTGATGGCAAGCTCAGGCTTCACTTGATCAAGGGTGATGGTTACAGGCTCAGATGGCCCTGTCATACCTTGTTCGGTTGCTGCTTTCGCTGTTATCGTATTCTCTCCATCGTGTAAAGAAACATCTGCGGAGAATGTGCCATCTTCCATTGTTTCTGCTGTTACCACTTCCTCGTCACCATTAAAGAGATGAACCGTTGTGGTTGGAGCAGAAGTCCCTTCAACCGTAACCGTTTCCGTATTCGTGAATGATCCACCTTTTGGTGATGTGATGACTGGTGCAGTGACTTCATAATTCACCGTTGCACGAATCATGTAGTTCCCTTCATCTTCTGGAGATGGCGACCATGCTCCTCCAACAAATTGCCAGCTTCTTGCGGCATTTTCCCCATCTTCATCTGTTCCAAGTCCTGGTGCATTCGGATTTGGAGCTGATTGAATGTAAACCATGTAGAAATCGCCGTCCACCATGATGCCATGCTGGCTTAAATCTACATGTGTCCATTCACCATTACGTAAAGCAGTTCCATCAAATGGACCGGCTATTTTCTTACCAGGCGCTCCGTCAGGACCTGATGCATCATAAACAGCGACCTGGAATTCCGTCCCTCCTGGTACAGGCCATTCTGTATCCCAGAAGCGGAATAGTCCACCTGTCACCAAAGCTGTATCATTCCCATCTTCCAAGGACATTTTTACAGCCCAGCCGTTTCCTGCATCATAGAATGCACGGGCGTTTTCGGCTGTACCATCATCGTACCCGATCTCACCTGGATATCCGATGAATGGTTCTAATGAAATGTCAGCATTTGTTACTTCTCCGCCTTCAACCGTCACACTCACTTCCTTACTATAGTAGTAAGGGGCAACCACTTTGAGCGTGTACTCACCTTCATATGCCTCTAGTTCATACTCACCATTTTCGTTCGTTTCTACCGGCTCTACTACAGCGTCTTCCAGTAAGAAGACAGTAGCTCCCTCAACCGGTTCTCCAGAGATTTCATTTGTGACTGTTCCAGTAATATTCCCTTGAGGAATCTCTTCGAGTGTAAAATTGGCAGTAGACGTTTGATCTGCTTCAATCGTTACACTTTGTGTTTGAGATCTGAAACCATAGGTTGAAGCTTGCAGTGTAAAGTCACCTGCTGCATGCGTCATTTCGTATGATCCATTTGCAGGGTTTGTATACACAGAACGGCCTGTTTCCAGGACACTCACTTCTGCTTGAAGCGGAAGTAATACCGGTGCCGCTTTGTCTTCTATAGGTGCTTCTTTCGTTACTTTTTTAGCCAAATTGATTTTATTCGGATTCACACTTGCTTTCTTTGAAACAGACGATGATGTCTCGTCCTTTGATTTCAATCCAAGGTTCATCTTTTTAGCTGGAAGAATCGTCTCTCCACTTAGTTTCACATCATCGACGTACCACCCTTGTTTCACTACACTTCCATCTGTTGTAACATTGAAAGCGACGTAGATTCGCTGACCGGCATATTGACTTAGATCCACTTCTCCGTCAATCCAGCCTTCCGTATTTCCATTTACACGAAGCGCCTGTGTCCACGTTTCACCGTCAGTGGATACAAAGACATGCCCGTAGTCATAGTTTCTTTCAAGCTCGTGCCACTGCTTGAATTGCAAGAAGCTATTGCCTTCTGGTAAATCAATCGGAGGCATTTGCAAGGACATATTGGCTCTGTTGGCATACGTACCATCCAGGCTCGTTGCATATACTTTTTCACCTGAAGCAGCGTTTCCTGGTCCATTTGCAGGCGCGCCCCACTCCCAGCTGTTCTCTTGGCCATATGAGGTCCAACCAGAAGGGGAAGACTCAAAGTCCTGTTCGTATCCGACTGTGATTCCTGGAAGAAGAGTGACAGAATAAGCATCCGTTTCTACTTCATTTCCACCAAAGTCCATTGCGACCCATTTGTAGGTAACACTATCTCCTGTCAGTGCTTCTCCGGGAATGGTCGCTTCATAGGTTCCTGATTTATAGTCACCTGCAGATCTTGTTGCTTCAACAGATTCCCATGCGCCATCCTGATTTTGATAATGTAATGAAGCATTTGTTACGCTCACATTATCACTTACTTCCGCTTGTAGTGGCAAACTCATTCTTTCAAATGCTTCTTCGGGGGCTTCATGACTGATTACTGGAGCTTCAGTGTCATCCCCTTCTTTAGAAACCTGCCCTTCAACTTTTCCAATTCCGCTCATTACGGATGAAACGGCATCAAATGCGTTAACTAATCCATGACCATATCCATTGTTAGGCGTTTCAGGGAAAGTACCGTCAGTCAATGGAACAGCAGTTGACATTAAGATTTCTTCCATTTCGTCAACCGTCAAACTTGCATCCACTTGTCTCAACAATGCTGCAACTGCAGAGACGTGAGGACCCGCCATTGATGTACCATTCCATCCGCCTTCGTAGTTACTTCCTGGTACTGAAGAGCGAATATTCACTCCCGGTGCGGATATTTCAGGTTTAACTTCCTCGTAAGGAGAAGGACCTTGTAGTGAGAAACTTCCAAGGTTGTCATTAATATCAGTTGCGCCCGTTGCAAATGACTCAGGGTAATTTGCAGGATTAGCGATTGAACCCGGGCCACCAGGATTAAATAATGTTGTATTACCTGCAGAAAACTCAGGGAATATTTCGGCCGCTCTCCAGGCATTCACCATATCCCGGTACCACTCGTCAAGACCGGCACCGCCACCCCATGAGTTATTGACAACATCTGGAGCCATTTCCGGATGCGGGTTGCCCTCAGCATCCTTAGGAGCAAGAATCCATTCTCCCGCTTCTAATAAATCAACATCTGTTCCTCCATTAGCCGTGAATGCTTTGACAGCAATCCACTTTGCACCTGGAGCGACTCCAATCTGATTGCTTCCGTCAGGCTCAGACCCAACCATTGTACCCGTAACATGGGTACCATGGCCTTGATCATCATATGGTGCACCTTGACCGGCAGTGGCATCAAACCAGCTAAACTCATGATCAGGTGTATCAGGATTTTGAGGGTCATACCCTCTGTATTTTTCCATTAATGCCGGATGGTTCCATTGAACACCTGTATCAATCGATGCTACAACGGTTCCTGCTCCATCAATTCCCATATCCCAAACCGCCGGTGCACCCACTCGGTCGATATTCCATTCAATGGAGGCAGGGCTGTTTTGAACTTCTTTTTCTGCAACATTTGCAGCTGAACCTTCAGCTTTTGCCGGTTGAATGAGTTGACGCGTTTCATTCGGTAAGATTTTCTCAACTTCAGCAAATGTTGAAATTTTATCCATTACCTCTTTTGTGGAAGTAACGGCCATTCCATTTACAACATAGAAGTCTTTTATTTCTTTTACTGCACCGGACTTCTTCTGTTTCGTTAAGTATTCTTTCACTTCTGCTTGAGATTCAAGGGCTGTGGCACGAAGCTCGGAAACGACCATATTTCGTTTCAGTAATTTTTTGCTGTTAGCGGACAGCTTCTGCTTTTTCGCTTTTTCAGTCGCCTTCTTAGCTACAGCCTCTGTATCCAGATGCTCCTTGAACTTCACTAAGTATGTGACGTGCTTATCTTTCTTGAATTGATCCTGCAGTTTCGTTGTGATCTTTGATTGTGGACTTATTTTTGCTGTTTCGTTAGCTGAAGTGGATGGTTTTTCTTTGGCTGGTGCTGATTGTGAGGTATTCGCTGCCCCTGCATTGAATGGAAACATTAACGGGACAAACATTACTAAGGTGAGTACAATGGATAACCATCTTGCCTTACGCTTTCTACCTGTCATTTAATTCCCTCCCACTAATTTTTGAATTCCTTCAGTAAACCCGACACCTCCTTGCTTCACCCACTTGGTAAAAAGTAGATGTTAAACCAAAGATAACCAATTATGATGTAAAATGTTGTAAGTTTATGTCGGATTAAATCTGAATATTCAGAAATTAATAGAAAAGTCACATGTACTCTCTTTGAGCGTATGTACATAGTAATAAAATGAATATAACTAGAGGAATATTATGGGTACTAAAGAACTTTTCATAGGGTAAAAGGATGGAGTATTTCTACTTTTTTCATTTAAGCAAGAAATAATTGAGCTAGAAGACACAGGAGAATACTTTTACATATCGGCACTTGAAAAACGTCCTATAAGTGGTTTAATAAATCATTTCAGAATATTCTTCCAGGAATATTCCACCTGAATTTCCCGGATGGTTCAGTCTATCATTAAATTTTTATAAACCATTCTATCTAGAAATAAATAATAATAAGGACTAACCACCCAGGGTCAGTCCTTATAACGATTAATATACAGATGTATTTTCTTTTGAAGTGTTTTCTAAGATTTCTTTAACACGCTGTAAGAATCTTCCGCAAACCAGACCATCCAGAACACGGTGATCAAGTGACATACATAAGTTCACCATATCTCGAACTGCGATCATTCCGTTGTTCATGACAACCGGACGTTTCACAATCGATTCTACTTGAAGGATTGCTGCTTGTGGGTAATTGATGATGCCCATCGATTGTACTGAACCAAATGACCCGGTATTGTTAACAGTAAATGTGCCTCCCTGCATATCTTGGGATGTCAATTTACCGCTTCGAACTTTTCCGGCAAGCTCAGTGATTTCTCTGGCAATTCCTTTGATCGTTTTTTCGTCTGCATTTTTAATCACAGGCACATACAATGCATCGTCTGTAGCTACTGCAATGGAAAGATTGATGTCTTTCTTCTGCACAATCTTATCCCCAGCCCACATAGAGTTGATTTGTGGATATTCTTTTAGGGCTTGGGCAACAGCTTTCACGAAAAATGCGAAGAAAGTAAGATTAAAGCCTTCACGCTGCTTGAATTCTGTCTTAAGTGAATTTCTGTAGTCTACCAGGTTGGTTACATCCACTTCCATCATGGTCCATGCATGTGGAGCTTCATGTTTACTGCGTACCATGTTGGATGCAATCGCTTTGCGGATCCCTGAAACCGGGATCTCAATATCACCAGGGACGACAGGAACGTTCGCTGCAGCTGTTTGTTGTTTAGCCGGTTGCTCCGGTGCCGATTCTTTCACAGCTTGTTGTGGTGCCTGTGCTTCAGCTTTAGGTGCAGGTGCTTCTCCCGCTTTCGGGATAGAACCTGATTCAATGATCTTCTTTAGGTCCTTACGAGTGATACGACCACCGTTCCCAGTGCCTTCCACCTGGTTCAGATCGATATCATGCTCTTGAGATAGTTTTAATACGGCTGGAGAATACCTGGCTTTATTTCCACTATCTTTGTTTGGAGCTTTTGGCTTAGCTGGAGCCGATCCTTTTGCTTCCTCTTTAGGCTCTTCTTTCGGAGCTTCTTCAGCAGGTGCCGAACCTCCACCTTCAACTTCAATCGAACAAATGATTTCCCCGACTTCAAGAGTGTCTCCTTCTTCAGCAATTAATTCTTTAATTGTACCGGTGAAGGATGACGGTACTTCTGCATTTACTTTATCTGTTTGAACTTCTGCAATCGGATCATATTTATTGACGGTATCACCGGGTGACACCAACCATTTACTAATTGTACCTTCTGTAACACTTTCCCCTAGCTGAGGCATTTTCATATTTTCAATACCCATGAGGAACCCTCCTTACTGTGCGTTTAATTGATATTCAATGTGTTTAAAATTCTGCAAGTTCACGCATTGCTTTTTCTACTTTGTCCGGGTTAATCATAAAGTATTTTTCCATTGTCGGAGCATACGGCATTGCAGGAACGTCAGGACCAGCAAGGCGTTTGATAGGAGCATCAAGCTCGAATAAACAGTTTTCAGCAATAATCGCAGAAACCTCACCCATGATGCTTCCCTCTTTATTGTCTTCTGTCACCAGGAGCACTTTACCTGTTTTAGAAGCTGCTTCAATGATCGCTTCTTTATCTAATGGATAAATCGTACGTAAATCCAGGATGTGCGCTTCAATTCCGTCTTGAGCAAGCTTTTCCGCTGCTTGAAGAGCAAAGTGAACACACAGACCATATGTGATTACTGTGATGTCCTCTCCTTCACGCTTCACGTCTGCTTTCCCGATTGGAAGAGTGTAGTCATCCTCAGGCACTTCACCTTTGATCAAGCGATAAGCACGTTTATGCTCAAAGAATAATACCGGATCTTCATCACGAATAGCCGCTTTCAGTAAGCCCTTCACATCATAAGGAGTAGATGGCATGACAATTTTCAATCCTGGTTGATTAGCGAACACAGCCTCTACCGATTGTGAATGATATAGAGCCCCGTGAACTCCTCCACCGTAAGGAGCACGAATAACCATCGGACAACTCCAATCATTATTCGAACGGTAACGTATACGTGCTGCTTCAGAAATGATTTGGTTAACTGCCGGCATAATGAAATCAGCAAATTGCATTTCAGCAATTGGTCTCATACCATACATGGCAGCTCCGATTCCAACTCCAGCGATAGCCGATTCTGCAAGCGGGGTATCAATGACACGCTCTTCTCCAAATTGATCATACAATCCGTGAGTCGCTTTGAATACTCCACCTTTTTTCCCGACATCTTCTCCAAGAACGAATACTTTTTCATCACGTTCCATTTCTTCTCTTATTGCCATCGTTACGGCATCAATATATGAAATTACTGGCATGATTGAATTCCCCCTTACTTCTCTTCTGCATAAACATACTTCATCGCTGATTCTGCTTCAGCATATGGAGCATTTTCTGCATAATCCGTTGCTTCGTTCACGAGCTTCATAACACGATCATTGATTTCTTTCTCAATGTCATCGTTCATAACGCCTGTTTCTTTCAGGTAAGCACCAAACGTGATGATTGGATCGTTTGTTTTCGCTTTCGCTACTTCATCTGGAGAACGATAGCTTCTGTCATCATCATCCGAGGAGTGAGGAGTTAAACGATACGAAACCGTTTCAACCAGAGTTGGCCCTTCTCCACGACGACCACGATCTGCTGCTTCCTTGACAGCTTTATATACTTCGATTGGATCATTTCCATCAACCGTGATTCCCGGCATACCGTACCCAATGGCACGATCGGACACTTTCTCACATGCTAATTGCTTTTCGATTGGAACAGAAATCGCATATTTGTTGTTTTCACACATGAAAATAACAGGAAGTTTATGTACACCAGCAAAGTTTGCTCCTTCATGGAAATCTCCCTGGTTGGACGATCCTTCCCCGAATGTCACAAACGTTACAACGTCTTTCTTCTCCATTTTCCCGGCAAGGGCGATACCAACCGCATGTGGCACTTGAGTGGTTACAGGAGATGAACCCGTTACGATATTATTTTTCTTTTGCCCAAAGTGACCAGGCATCTGACGTCCGCCCGAGTTTGGATCTTCTGCTTTCGCAAAACCTGATAACATCAATTCTTTAGCCGTCATCCCGAATGTTAATACCACTCCCATGTCACGGTAGTACGGAAGAACATAATCCTTTTCACGATCTAAAGCGAATGCAGCACCAACTTGAGCCGCTTCCTGACCTTGACATGAAATAACAAATGGGATTTTACCCGAACGGTTCAGTAACCACATACGCTCATCAATTTTTCTGGCAAGGAGCATGGTTTCATACATTTCTAATACTTTCTCATTGGAAAGTCCTAACTCTTCATGACGATTTTCTGCCATTTTGTTTACCTCCTACACAATCTAATGGTTGGAAAGGTAGAGAGGATCTCTACCTTATAATATTTTTTGTTGAAGACGGCCAAAAAAGCCATATACGCTTTTCTATTTGTCCAGCTGCGCCTCCTTGGCCCTCGAGGTCACAATGGATAAATCCCATAAGGCAAAGTACGCCTTTTGGGATTTCCCCATTGTGCTTGTCGGGCCAGAACAGTCGGCTTCTCTTTTCTATGAGTGAATCGCTTTTCCATCAACAGCCAATGCGGCTTCTCCGATCGCTTCTGAAAGGGATGGATGAGGGTGGATGGTGTGCGCGATTTCCCAAGGGGTTGCGTCCAATACTTTAGCAAGTCCCGCTTCTGAAATCATGTCCGTTACATGCGGACCAATCATGTGTACACCTAGAATGTCATCAGTGTCTTTGTCAGCTATAATTTTGACAAATCCATCAGATTCTCCATATACGAGTGCTTTTCCGATTGCTCTGAAGCTGAATTTACCAGTCTTCAGGTTATATCCCTTTTCTTTCGCTTCCTGCTCCGTAATCCCTACGCTTGCAATTTCGGGATTACTATAGATGCATTTTGAAATGAGGGAATAGTCAATAGGATGAGGCTTCTCATTCGCCATATGTTCCACTGCTGTGATTCCTTCGTGAGAAGCAACGTGAGCTAATTGAAGACCACCGATGACATCTCCGATCGCGTAAATATGAGACTCTTTTGTTTGGAAGAAATCATTCACTTCAATAAAGCCTTTTTCAACTTTAATATCTGTGTTCTCTAAGCCAATGCCTTCAACATTCGCTTGTCTACCAACTGATACAAGGATTTTTTCTGCAGTAAAGGATTTTTCTTCTCCTTTATGCTCAGCTTTAATGGTCACCTCTCCGTCCCCTTTTTCTAAGGATTCAGGAAGCACTTTTGCACTTGTCACAATTTTGACGCCTTTTTTCTTCATTAAGCGCTGCATTTCTTTAGAAATCTCATGGTCTTCGGTTGGGACGATTTTATCAGCGTATTCCACCACGGTTACCTCTACATCAAAGTCAGACAGCATGGAAGCCCACTCAATACCGATGACCCCTCCGCCGACGATGATGATCGATTTAGGAAGAGCTTCAAGTGAAAGCGCTTCATCTGAGGATAATACGTATTCTCCATCAATATCTAGTCCCGGTAATGAACGGGGTCTGGAACCTGTTGCAACGATCACATTCTTAGGGATCAACATAGCATTATCTTCCCCGTTGTTCATTTCAACCGAAATTGTCCCAGGCATCGGAGAGAAAATCGAAGGTCCTAAAATGCGTCCAAGTCCTTCAAATACATCGATCTTGCCTTGTTTCATCAAGTGTTGAACACCTTTGTGAAGCTGTTCAACGATCCCGTCTTTTCTAGATTGAACTTTTGTGAAATCTAATTCTACCCCATTGATTTTCACACCGAAATCTTCACTGTGTTTAGCTGTAGCATATACTTCAGCACTGCGAAGAAGAGCTTTACTGGGTATACATCCTTTGTGTAAGCATGTCCCCCCCAGTTTTCCTTTTTCAACGATTGCTGTTTTTAATCCAAGTTGAGAAGCACGAATGGCGGCTACATAGCCACCTGTGCCTCCCCCTAGAATGACTAAATCATATTCTTCTGCCAATCTTGAGTCCTCCTTGCTCTTATACTCTTGCTTCTTCTTTTACATTTCCAGGGTACACCTTATAGTCTTCTTCACTTCGCAAGACCCTTAATGCCCCTTCCGCAAGAGCTTGCAGTTCATTTTCTCCTGGTTGAATCACGACATCCGCTATCCAATTGATTCGATTGCTTATCGCCTTTACAAACTCTTTACCATAAGCAAGTCCACCCGTTAGCACAATGGCGTCTACTTTACCATTAAGGACGGCACTTGCTGCCCCGATCTCTTTAGCAATTTGATATGCCATCGCATCGTACACGGCTTTGGCATTTTCATCGCCATTTTCAATCATCTTCTCTACTTTTACTGCATCGTTTGTTCCAAGATAACCGACTAAGCCACCTTGACCAACGAGTTTCTTCATGATTTCATCACGGTAATAATCACCTGAGAAGCATAGGTCAACTAAATCACCCGCTGGAACCGTACCTGCTCTTTCAGGACTGAATGGGCCATCGCCATGTAAACCATTATTCACATCTACGACTTTCCCATTGCGGTGGGCACCGACGGTAATTCCACCACCCATATGAGTGACGATCAGGTTTAGGTCCTCATATTTCTTTCCGAGTTCCTTTGCAACTCTTCTTGCTACCGCTTTCTGATTTAATGCATGGAAAATACTCTTTCTTTCAATGAGTGAAAACCCTGAAACCCGGGCAAGGGATTGCAGCTCGTCCACTACAACAGGGTCGACAATATAAGACGGAATGTTTAATCCAGAAGCAATTTCAAATGCTATAATCCCACCAAGGTTTGATGCATGCTGACCTGAAAATCCTTCCTTAAGATCCTTTAGCATGTCATCATTCACTAAGTAGGTGCCGCCTTCTATCGGTCTAAGAAGGCCTCCACGGCCACAAACAGCACTTAGCTTTGAAATGTTGATCCCTTCTTCATCTAACGTTTGAAGAATGGTATCCTTTCTGAATTCATACTGATCAATGATAGTTGGAAATTCATTAATCTTGTCTGTATCATGACGAATTGTCTTTTCAAAGATAGATCGATCATCATCGAAAACACCAATTTTGGTCGATGTCGATCCAGGGTTAATGACTAATATTCGATGTTTGTTTTCTTGCACTGTTGTTACCTCCATTTGGGTAGCTGTTATTATTATGTTTGTACGTAGAATTTTTCCCCTATGATAGATAACCCCTTAATCTGTTCGATGTTCGTATTAACAGGGAAGAAACGCTCTACTCTTGTTAGAAATAAAGCGTTTTTTCTTCTAATTATCCACGTCTGCTTAAAATATGTTGGCCGTTTTGTAAGAACTGGCTTCTTGAACGGCGCATTTTCTCGATTCTTTCTTCGGCCATACGATCAGCTGCTACGTAAGTTGGAACATTATCACGTTTAGCGATTTCTATTACTCGCTCCACGTTGTTATAAACTTGCTCCACTTTCTTCATGGCTCTTTCACTATTGTAGCCGTATAATTCATCCGCTACGTTGATGACCCCACCCGCATTGATGACATAGTCAGGTGCATAAACGATGCCCATTTCATGGATAGCGTCACCATGACGAGTTTCTTTCAATTGGTTATTCGCAGCTCCAGCAATGACTTTTGCTTTAAGCTGTGGAATGGTTTCATCGTTAATGATTGCTCCTAGAGCACATGGGGCAAAGATGTCACAGTCAACTCCATAAATATCGTTGATGTCAACAGCTTTTGCTCCAAATTCATCTACTGCACGCTGAACCGCTTCTTTATTGATATCTGTTACGATCAGGTTCGCTCCTTCTTCGTGAAGGTGACGACACATATTGTAAGCAACATTTCCGATTCCTTGAACGGCGATCGTTTTTCCTTCAAGTGAATCTGTTCCGAATGCCTCTTTCGCTGCCGCTTTAATCCCTCGGTATACGCCGTACGCAGTTACTGGAGATGGGTTACCTGAAGATCCAAACGCTGGTGAAATACCTGTAACATAATCTGTTTCTTCATGGATCAAGTCCATATCAGCAACTGTTGTCCCCACATCTTCAGCCGTAATATAACGACCGTTCAGTCCTTGAATGTAGCGACCAAATGCACGGAACATTTCTTCATTCTTATCTTTGCGAGGGTCACCGATAATGACCGTTTTCCCTCCACCTAAATTAAGACCTGCTGCAGCATTCTTGTACGTCATACCGCGTGCAAGGCGAAGCGCATCTTCAATCGCCGCTTCTTCGGATTCATATGTCCACATACGAGTCCCACCAAGTGCAGGTCCAAGTGTAGTATCATGAATCGCAATGATTGCTTTCAAACCTGATGATTCATCTTGACAGAATACCAATTGCTCATAATCATATTGTTCCATATAGCTAAAAATTTTCATTTTCATTTCCCCCTAAAGTCTTATATGTTTTGATTTGTATCACTAATTATTTGAAGCAGAGCATATAGCCAGTGCCAGTGAATATAATTTACTTTCTGCACTGTCGGCTCTGGATGTTAATACGATTGGTGCTTTTGCTCCAGCGATCACAGCCCCTACTTTCGCTTTTGCAAAATAGATCAGGGACTTGTAAAGAGCATTGCCTGTTTCGATGTTTGGAACGAGAAGGATATCCGCTTGTCCTGCGACTTCACTTTCAATCCCTTTATGTTCAGCAGCGTGGTGTGAAACTGCATTATCCAAGGCTAATGGACCATCCACGGCACAATTTCGGATCTGACCTCTTTGATTCATCATCGTAAGAGAAGCAGCATCAACTGTTGCCTGCATAGAAGGATTCACTACTTCAACTGCCGCTATTGGAGCTACTTTTGGATGGAAAACACCGATCGAACGGGCAATCTCGACGGCATTTTCAATAATTTGCGCTTTTTGCTGGAGATCAGGTGCAATATTCATCGCTGCATCCGTAATAAATGTCAGTCTATCAAACCCTTCCACCTCAAAAGCTGCTACATGTGATAAAACATTGCCTGTGCGGAGACCCCACTCTTTATTCAATACTGCTTTTAAAATAACAGCAGTAGGGACATTCCCTTTCATCAGGGCACCTGCTTCATTTTCCTTCACAGCCTTTACAGCCAGTTCGGCTGATTTCTGCGGCGAAAATGCATGCTTGATTTTAATGCTGCTGTGAGATCGAAGTTGCGGTGCGACCTCTTCTATAAGAGAGATGATTTCTTCTTTATCGCCAAAAAGTAAAAATTTGGCCATATCTTTTTCAACTGCCATAGCGACAGCCCCAAGGACTTCTTTATCTTCTGCAGCAGCAACCGCTACAGTGGAATTTTCTATCTGGGTTGCTTTTTCCACCAAAGATTGTAGATTCATGTATGTCGTTTCAACCCCTTTTTTCTGTTATTATGTTCCCACAAAACCTCTTGCAAGAACCGTGCCAACTTCCAATATACTGAAAACGCTTTATTCGATCATGTTGTTCATGCAATATTTTTCATACCACGCAAATTATTTCATGCTAATTATTTCAATGTTATATTTTTCAATTTTATAATACAAGTTTCGAACAGACACATTTAATGCTTTGGCAGTTGCTGTTTTATTACCATTATTCTGCTCCAAAACCCTTTGGATTATATTTTTTTCATATTGTTCCACTTGCGTTGCAAGGTCCTTAACGGTGCCCTCCGTCTCATAAGGAACTTCTTTAACAAGGGTTTTAGACGTATTTTCCAGTTGAGGTAAATGCTTGATGTCTATCTTCACTTCGTTGTAATTCATAAAGATAATGGCCCTTCCCAATACATTTTCAAGCTCTCTTACATTACCCGGCCAATGATAATTCATTAAGTTATTCATTGCTTGCTCTGTTACCCCTTCAACATTTCTACCGTAATCCTGATTGATCTTCGTAATAAGGGTTTCGGCAATGCGGGGAATATCTGATTTACGATGTCTTAGTGGCGGAATCTGAATGGGCATTCGATTGAGCCTATAGTAAAGATCTTCTCTGAATGAGCCGTCAGCGATTCCTTTTTCCAGATTCACATTTGTCGCTGCAATGACCCTGACGTTAATCTGGATGGATTTTGTCCCCCCCACACGAACGATCTCGTTTTCCTGCAGGACCCTCAGTAACTTAGCTTGAGTATTGGCACTCAATTCTCCAATTTCATCAAGAAAGATACTTCCATTATTCGCTTCTTCAAACAAACCTCGCTTACCTCCCCGCTTCGCTCCTGAAAATGCACCTTCTTCATAACCAAATAATTCACTTTCCAATAAGTTCTCTGATAGTGCGGCACAATTGACCCGCAGGAATTTGTTGAACTTTCGATTACTCGCATTATGTATAGCGTGTGCAAATAATTCTTTCCCTGTACCGGATTCACCCCTGAGAAGAACTGTGGCAGGCGTTTTTGCCCCTAATTTAGCTTGTTCTACCGCAATCATCATTTCCTCTGAATCCCCTATGATGTCTTCAAACATATACTTCGCTTCAAGAGTGCGAATAATTCTTCTGGCCCGATCCAACTCCTGAGTAAGTGACTGAATCTCGGACATATCATGAATGACGCCTACACTCCCCTTGAGTTTACCATTCACGATAATAGGAGCTACATTAACAATAACTTCTTTTCGCTTCGGACCTACCCGCATCCTCGTTCCCCTGATGGCTCTTCTTGTTTGCAAGACTTTCAAGTGGATACTCTCTCCTTCAGAAATGTCTGCCGTTGCCGGTTTTCCAATTACTTCTTGTTGGGAGAGTCCTGTGATTCTTGTATAAGCAGGGTTTATTAATATCCCCTTCCCTTCTTCGTCGACTACTGAGATTGCATCATCACTGGAATGAATGATGGCTTCAAGCATCGTTTGAATTTCTTTAAGATTCGTTATTTCCTCTGCAAGATTCACGACTTCCGTGATATCTTTAAATACAGAAAAAGCTCCGATAATTTCATCATTGTCCGTAATCATTGGAATACGATTGGAAATGATTTTCAGCCCATTGTCCAAAACAACTTCCTGATGAATTTCAGTTCGTCTGGTTTCAATCGTGGTGGTTAATTTACTCTCTGGAATCACATCAGAAATATGCAGCCCCATTACGTCTTCCTGGTCCTTACCGATCATTCTTTCTGCACTTTTATTGAAGAGCATCACATTTCCCTGGTCGTCTATTCCGACCATACCATCATCAGTAGAGTTAAAAATGAGGTCTCTTTTAAAGGATTCACTTGTTAATTGATGGATGAGATCTTCCTTCTCTTCCAGAAGCTTTGAAATAAGAAAGGCAACACTGCCTGGAATAATAACGGTGTTCTTCCCCCGCCTATCTCTTATATTTTCAAACACTTTTTGTTCACCGGTCACTTCAATGACGATATCAACAGAATCGTTCAGGAATTGTCGCCAATCAGTACCAACCGGTATCCCCAGCTCTTTAGCCAACAACATCCCTGAAGCGTTTTCATTTAGGTCTACAACTGCGATCACTTTCATGACGGAAGCTTCGTGGAGGATTTTCAAGATGGCTGTTCCACCCTTACCCCCGCCGACAATTAGAACCTCTTGCAACATTTTTCACCCCGATTATCGATACCTGCAATTTTTTTCACAAACATAATGTTACACTACTTTTCGAAACTTGACAATTTTCTAGTTGGAGTTAGAATTTTAGTATGGAAACGAAAAAGGAGTTATGCACCTCATGGTCCGTCTAATTGCCCTTATTATTATGTTGATTCCCGGCGCACTCGCTGCTCTAGGGATTAAATTGATGAGAGATATGTTATTTGGCATTCTGCAGCCTCCCATACCTTATTTATGGTTGCAATTTGTCATAGGATTAGTATTCTTTATATGCGGTCTCGGTTTTATCGCAGGATTTGTTCTACACCGAGATCGGAAGCGGAATAAAGTACAGTCCCGATTCAACAAAAAAGGCTAGCGCTTATGTATGCGCTAGCCTTTTTTACTTTCTCTCAGCTTCCATGCCTTTTCAGGATAGTCCGTTACAAATGCAGTGCAACCTACATTCAGTAATCTCTCCATTTGTTCCACTTTATTCACCGTGTAAGGCCTGACACAAATCCCGTTTTTCATCGATTCAATTATGATTTCATCCTTGACTGCCTTCAGGTTGGGGTGTATCGCTTTCGCCCTTAGAGATTGGGCATAAATCCAAGGCATGAATAACCCTGATGAGTATAGTGGGGCAATCTCGATTGCAGGCTCCAATCGGTAGCACGCTACAATCGAGTAATGATTAAATGAAGAGATAATGATACGATCTTCAAATCCAAACTCCCTAATCAAACCGATCACTTTTTCTTCTAAGCCCTGATAGTCCATAATACTGTTTTTCAACTCAATATTACAAAGTAAGTCATTGCTCTTTAACCACTGAAATACCTCTCTCAATGAAGGCACACGATTTTTTTTAAACAACTTACTTTTAAATTTATAATTCGCTTGCAGTTTTTGAATTTCCTTAAGCGTATAGTCTTTGACGAACCCTTTCCCATTCGTGGTGCGATCAACCGTTTCATCATGAATCACGATGATTTCTCCGTCCTTCGTCAGCTGAACATCTAATTCAATACCGTCTGCCCTCACTCTTTCAGCTTCATAAAACGCCTCCATTGTGTTTTCCGGATGAGTCCCGGCTGAGCCACGGTGTGCAAAGATTAGTGACATGAGCGCACTCCCTTTTCTTTAGGTAAGATCCAATCCTGTATGTACATTCTTTAGCGACCCTTATGAATGTTTGTCTACTCATATTATATACTTATTTTAAATCTCCTCAAAGGATGAAACCTTTTCAAAAAAAAATCCTGAGTTTCTCAGGATTTTTCCGATTTACCCGTCAAGGGTGTCATCTTATTAGAACCAAGAGCATCTTCTTCTGCGGCGGCGGTCTTCAATACCTCTTACATCGTCTCTGTCACAACGGCGTACAGCTCTGCAGAAATCTTCCCCTCTAATAAAGGCTCTTACAGGAACTCTAAAATCGTCTCTATCTCTGTCGAATGCACCAGCTACATCATCTCTATCACGAAAGCATCCCATTTTCTCACCTCCCCGTTCATATTTTTGCACTACATTGTATCTTATGTATTGAGGGACAACCTGTAAGGGCGTACTCCTTAATTCAAAAAAAAGAGGCGATTGTTACTGAGGAAACGGACCCGGACACAGGAATCGTTAAACCAAAAAACCCTACGAAACCAGCTGGGTTCATAGGGTTTTAATCTTACTATTCAGCTTTTCAAAATGAAGCACTAGTCCTTACTCTTTCATGAAGCCATATGTTCTAAACGAAGCTTATCAGCAACCATAGCGATAAACTCAGAATTCGTCGGCTTAGCCTTGGACATACTCACTGTGTATCCGAATAAAGAAGAAATTGAATCGATATTCCCTCTGCTCCAAGCCACTTCAATTGCGTGACGAATCGCCCGTTCTACTCTTGATGCTGTAGTGTTGTATTTTTTCGCAATATCAGGGTAAAGTACCTTTGTAATTGAACCAAGTAATTCAATATCATTATAAACCATAGAAATCGCTTCCCTTAAATATAAGTACCCTTTAATATGTGCCGGAACGCCTATTTCGTGGATGATACTTGTAATACTTGCATCTAAATTTCTTGGTTTCTGCTCGGTATGCATTCTGGATGAGGAAGGTTTTTTGATGATTGAGTTTGATTTACCGCTGACTTGTCTAATGTGACTCACTAGATTTTCCATATCAAATGGCTTTAGGATAAAGTAAGAAGCTCCAAGGTCGACGGCTTTCTTCGTTACATCTTCTTGACCGAAGGCTGTCAGCATAATGACATTAGGAATGCTCTTCTTTTCACGAAGTCGTTCTAACACAGCAAGCCCGTCCAAATGAGGCATTATAATATCCAAAACCAGGACATCCGGATCCACTTCTTCTAACAAATCTAAACAATCTTGGCCATTATGAGCAATTCCTACTACTTCCATATCATTTTGTGAAGCAATGTAGTCTTCCAATAATGACGTCAGTTCACGGTTATCATCCACAACACATACTTTAATCGATTTCACTACAGGTTTCCTCCTCAATCCTAATTAATTCATCTCTGTAATTTTATTCTAAATTACTTTTTCGACAATGCAACCTAAATTCCTTTTATTTTTGAAAAAAACTTGAAAAATATTATATTTTCTTTGATTTTCTAAAGATTTCTTTATATTTCGACCCTATTCGATATTTACTCATGGGTTTGTCGAATAATCTTTATTTTAACAAGTTATACCTCGTTTTGGCAAACTGTCCTGAGTGAAAACATTCATTTTACACGAAAAAAAAGAACCCTTATAAGCACCCACGATCGGGACTTTAGTAAGGGTTTTCCACTTTTAGCTTGCTCGGTCATGATTTTTCTTGTAAATATCGATTCCAGCTTCACTGAGCATCCATTCAATGTGTACACCATACCCGCTTGTCGGATCGTTTACAAATACATGTGTGACAGCCCCGATGACTTTTCCGTTTTGAATGATGGGACTTCCACTCATGCCTTGGACGATTCCACCTGTTTTCTCCAACAGCTTGGGATCTGTCACTTTTAAAACCATCCCTTTTGTTGCCGGATATTTCTGAGGAATGGTACTGACAATTTCAATATCGTACATTTCTACATCTTTCCCATCTACCACAGTCAATATCTGGGCAGGTCCTTCTTTTACTTGGTGGGAAAGAGCGATGGACATCGGTTTATCCATCAGGTCGTTATCAATGGTTTGGTTTAATTCTCCAAAAATCCCGAATGGACTGTTTCGGGTTATGTTCCCGATTACGTTTCGATCAGAAGAAAAACGGGCTAATTTCTCACCAGGTTTTCCGTCCTTTCCTTTTTGAATGGACGTTACTTCTGAATGAACGATTTCTCCGTTTTCAACCACAATCGGTTTTTTTGTATCCATGTCTGAAATGACATGTCCCAGTGCCCCATATTTCTTGGACTTCGGATCGAAGAACGTCATTGTGCCGATTCCAGCTGCAGAATCACGAATATACAAGCCTAATTTGTAGTTATTTTCCCCTTTTTCTTTTAACGGAAGCAATTGAGTTTTTACGGTCTCTTGTTCACGCTTAATCACAACGTCTAAAGATTTGGATTCTTCTCCTGCTTTCTGAACAAAAGGAGCAACATCCGCAAGCTCTTCAATTTTCGTTCCATTTATTTCTGTTATCATATCTCCCACTTGTATTCCCGCTTTTTCGCCGGGGGACATCTTACCAGCCTCTGTTTCAACTAAATGGTGACCTACCACCAACACCCCGACAGTATTTAATTTCACCCCGATGGATTGACCACCCGGGATCACCTTGAAATCTTTCAGCACTTCTACATCGACTTTTTTTATGGGTAAACCAGCTAATTCAAAGACAACTTCATCCTTACCTACAGAACTTCCTTGAATCGAGAGCTTACCTTCCTCTTCTTTAAATTGAACATGTTGATTATCAGAAGAACCCATCGTTGTAACGGATGTAGCCTTAGGGAGAGCAACTTGATCCCCTTCCATTACCCTTACAGAGTTCGGTGTATTGATAAATTGTTGAACCGGTTTGTAAAAACCAATAAGACAAAGCGAAACAAGGAGAATTCCACCTATACATTTTCTTAACCAATCTAAACTCAATATATTCACTCTCCTCGCTTCTAATCCACACACACTAACTATTGGCTACAGTTTTAATTTTGCCTTTATAAGCCACATTTATAACTGGTAATCATGAAAAAAAGCTACCCCAATTGGATAGCTTTTCATGTTTCTTTTATGGATCCTGCTAATTGCAACAATTCCTTTGCGTGTTCCAATGTTAAATCTGTAATTTCCACTCCTGAAATCATCCTGGAGATTTCTTTGATCTTTTCCTTCTCTCGAAGACGTTTAACCATTGTACTCGTTCTGCCGCCTGAAAGTTTTTTCGAAATAAACAAGTGACAATCTGCCATTGCAGCTACTTGCGGTAAGTGAGATATACACATCACCTGGGAATGAATGGCGACCTGATAAATT
The DNA here is from genome assembly GCF_038049935.1 of Rossellomorea sp. y25. Lineage (NCBI taxonomy): Bacteria > Bacillati > Bacillota > Bacilli > Caryophanales > Bacillaceae > Rossellomorea > Rossellomorea sp. y25. The sequence continues at coordinate 2,935,650 of NZ_CP145886.1, forward strand.
TTTTCAGCGATCGCCTGTGCGACTCTTCCACTTACTCCTGTATCGACCTCATCAAAAATGATGGAGGTAATTCCCTGGTGCTTTGAAAAGATCGTCTTCATAGCTAACATAATGCGGGAAAGCTCCCCACCTGAAGCAACTTTGGATAACGGCTTTAAAGGCTCCCCTGGATTGGTGGATATGTAAAACTCCACTGTGTCCCAACCATCCTTTTTAAAATGCTGAAAGGAAAACGATTCATTTTCTCCACTTTTCACAAAGCGAACTTCAAATTTCGTTTTATCCATATAAAGTTGCTTTAGCTGCTCATGAATACTTGCAGTTAATTTTTTCGCCCACTGCTTTCTTGTCTGCGACAGATTTTTCGCCTCTAATGATAAATCTTTCTCGAGTGATTGTAATTTGCTTTGTAAATGTTCCACATGTGAATCTTTGTTCATGATGGTTTCAATTTCTTCTTCGATCTTTGAACTATATGCCAGAATTTCTTCTACAGAAGAACCATACTTTCTCTTTAAACCGTTAATCTCATTCAGTCTCGCCTCAATGAGATCCAAACGGTTTGGTTCAAATTCCAGCTGATCTAACTCTCCCCTTACTTGGTGAGCAGCGTCTTCAAGCATATAAAAAGCATTCGAAACAGATTCCAGAGTCTTTTCATATTGAGAATCCACTTCTGCAGCTGTCTCGAGATGACTCATAGCAAGTCCAGTCCAGTCAAGCCCTTTTCTCTCACCTTGAATGCTGTCATAGGACGTCTGCAACGCCTCAAAAAGCTTTTCAAAGTTCATAAGCTTCCTTTTCTCTTCCTGCAGCTCATCATCTTCATTTAATTGCAGGTTTGCATCATGAATTTCTTTCAGCTGAAACTGAATCAGATCCAAACGATGCGCCATCTCCTGCTCGTTCTCATTGAGCCTGTTAAGCTGCTTATAAATGGAAAGGTACTCTTTATATACTTCCCCGTAACTCGAGAGACCAGAAGCAATCTCTTTCCCTCCAAATTGATCCAGTAAGGAAAGATGCAGGCTTTCATTCATCAGTTCTTGATGCTCATGCTGTCCATGTATATCAATAAGTGAAGCCCCGATTTCCCTCATAATCGCAATCGTCACGAGCTTACCATTGATTCTGCAAACACTTTTTCCACTGCTCGAGATATCCCGTCGAAGAATGATCATTCCTTCTTCGATCTCTATCCCGAAGCTCGCTGCTTTAAGAAAGCAAGGATGAGTTTCATTATCAAGAATAAATAACCCTTCAATTTCAGCCTTTTTCTCCCCATGCCGCACGTATTCTGAGGATCCTCTTCCACCAACCAGTAAATGAATGGCATCAATGATAATCGACTTACCTGCACCAGTCTCACCTGATAAAACGGTCAGACCTTCTTCAAAGGAAAGAGAGAGGGATTCGATTATGGCGAAATTTTTGATTGATAGTTCTTGTAGCAAAACATTCACCTCAAATAAAAAGGAACTTTTCCCTCAAACAATTTAAAAGAAAAGCTTCCTATTGGATTTTGTATGAAGGGCTGCCTTACATACAGCCCATTAATTTTATTTTTGATTCTGCAATTTAAAGCATATCTAAAAAACGTTCTGAAACAATCTTCGTCTCTTCTTCAGTGCGGCAGATGATCAAACATGTGTCATCTCCACAAATCGTCCCTAAAATCTCTTCCCAGTCCAAGTTATCAATTAAAGCACCGATCGCATTAGCATTACCAGGTAGAGTCTTCATGACCAGCATATGCCCGGCTTGGTCCACTTTGACAAACGCATCCGTCAGGGTACGCTTAAGTTTTTGCAGGGGATTAAAGCGCTGATCAGCAGGCAAACTATATTTGTATCTCCCATCCATCAACGGCACTTTAACTAAATGCAATTCTTTAATATCCCTCGACACGGTAGCCTGGGTCACATTAAATCCTGCATTTTTAAGGCTTTCCACTAACTCATCCTGTGTTTCCACATCTCTATTCGTAATGATTTCTCTTATTTTAATATGTCTTTGCCCTTTGTTCATCATAGAACATACACCTCTTACATTTGATTAAAACCTGTATAAATATACCTCTACGCTTATGTTAGCCTATTTTGTATGGAAGTACAATAAAAAAGAAAAGCGGAAGGGGCTCGTTCTGGGGCGACTAGCATAAGGCGAGTAAACCTGAAAGGCGTTTTTTGCCTTTTTGGGTTACTTGACTTATGACCTCGAGCCCCAAGCCCCTGAAGCTAGACAATGAAAAGCGGAGGCGCACAGTTAGGCCCGACAAGCATATTTCGGAATTTTTCAAGTGAAGTTATTTGCTATTTACCCCATTTCAGTTGCAGATAGGGGTAATTTCAACAAAATGAGGTAAAAAATCGATCAATTGCTGCTCAGGAGGGGTTAAACATACATCAATTTAGAATGATACCATTTATTATTTTCAATTTCCCCATTTTATTTTCAAAACTAAACCACTTATTTTCAAAAATAGAATTTTATTTTCAAAACCATCCCGTTTGCCATAGACACATAAAAAAAGCCACTCTTCCAAGAAGAGCAGCCCATTCCTTATTGTGTATTCGCTTTTAACTGATGATGAGCTTCCTCAATAACCTCATCCGGCGTAGTGGTTAAGAAAGATTCCCCTTCACTAGCATCCCCGGACCATTTCAGATGAATCAGAAATTCGATATTCCCATCTCCTCCCGTAATAGGAGAATAAGACAAACCGGCGATATGATAGCCTTCTTTGGTAGCCAGTGTCATAATCTTCTCGATCACCATCTTATGGACGGCCGGGTCCCTTACTATTCCTTTTTTCCCTACTTGGTTCTTACCTGCTTCGAACTGCGGCTTGATTAAAGCGATACAATCTCCACCAGGCACTAACAGTGTTTTTAAGACAGGTAAGATAAGAGAAAGAGAAATAAAAGACACATCAATGGATGCGAAACTCGGCATTTCTCCTTGTAAATCGGTTGGGGTGACGTAGCGGAAGTTGGTTCTTTCCATCACGACGACCCTCTCATCCTGTCTAAGCTTCCAGGCAAGCTGATTGTACCCTACATCAAGGGCATAGGACATCTTTGCCCCGTTTTGCAGAGCACAATCGGTAAATCCTCCCGTAGACGCCCCGATATCAATCATCACTTTATCCTTTACGTCTACATCAAACACTTGTAAAGCTTTTTCCAGCTTTAAGCCACCACGGCTCACATAGGGAATCACTTTCCCCTTGATCGTAAGGGGGATATTTTCACTTACTTTTTCTCCGGCCTTGTCCAATCTCATTTCATTGGAATAAACAAGCCCCGCCATGACAGCCCGTTTAGCTTTTTCTCTTGTTTCAATTAATCCTCGTTCTACCAGAAGTACGTCTACACGTTGTTTTTTTACTTTCATCATTAAGCCCTTTTTTGTTTTTTTGGTGTGATCGTTAAAATGCGATCCACTACGTTTTCTTTGGTCATGCCGATTTCGTTCAATAGTTCCTTCACGCTTCCATGCTCGATGAAGTAATCAGGAATACCGATGCGGTCAATCACGGCGTCATGGAAGCCTTGTTCCTGTGCAAACTCAAGAACACCACTTCCAAAGCCGCCTTGAAGCACAGCCTCTTCGATTGTCAACACAGGCATTTCTTCTTCCAGGATACTTTTGAGCATTTTCTCGTCCATCGGTTTGATGAACCGTGCGTTTACAACCCGAACGGAAAGTCCCTGCTTTTCAAGGTCAGCAGCCGCTTCCATTGCCATCGGGATGGTGGTGCCAAAGGTCAAGATCGCCGCATCCGTTCCTTGTTTCAAGATTTCCCATGTTCCTATCGGAATCGTGTTAAGCTCTGGATCCATCGGCACTCCATATCCATTCCCACGAGGATAACGTAACGCAATTGGTCCATCATTATACTGAAGAGCCGTATTGACAAGATGTTGGCCCTCGTTCTCGTCCTTCGGCATCATAATCACCATATTCGGTAGATGCCTTAAAAAGGCGATATCAAATACACCCTGATGCGTTTCACCATCGGCACCGACTAAGCCGGCACGGTCAATCCCGATGAAAACATTTAAATTTTGTCGGCAAATATCGTGAACCACTTGGTCGTACGCTCTTTGAAGGAATGTTGAATAAATGGCCAGGAATGGCTTCATATCCTGGGTAGCAAGACCCGCTGCAACAGTAGTGGCATGCTGCTCGGCAATCCCTACATCAAACATTCGATCGGGGAATTCTTCAGCAAATCCAAGCAGTTTGGACCCTACCGGCATGGCTGGAGTGATCGCGACAATTCGTTCGTCCTCACGAGCGACCTTTCTGACGGTCTCACTTACAAGCCCACTCCAGGAAGGTGGTGCATTTATAGGTTTAATCAGGTCTCCTGTGTCAATCTTGTATGGACCTGTACCATGCCATGTGCCCTGCTTGTCTGATTCAGCAGGATGAAACCCTTTACCTTTTTTCGTTATAACGTGTAAAAGAACGGGTCCTTTTGTTTTCTTCGCATACTGAATGTTCTCAGATAGATCATTATAATCGTGGCCATCGATTGGCCCAAGATAGGTAAATCCTAATTCTTCAAAGAACATACCTGAAACAAATAAATACTTTAAGCTGTCTTTCACCCGCTCTGCAGTACTTGCCAGTTTGCCTCCGACAGCAGGGATTCGTTTAAGGATATATTCCATTTCATCCTTCACCCAGTTGTACTTACCGGCAGTGCGCAATCGGCCAAGAACACTGTGAAGGGCTCCTACGTTAGGGGCAATGGACATTTCATTATCATTTAGAACGACGATCATATCTTTCTTTTCATGACCAATGTGGTTGAGTGCCTCGAGTGCCATACCGCCCGTTAAGGCACCATCCCCGATCACAGGGATGATGAATGAATCTTCTTTTTTGACATCCCTGGCGATTGCCATACCCATGGCTGCGGATAGTGAAGTAGAGCTATGACCCGTTTCCCATACATCATGCTCGCTTTCATTGCGTTTAGGGAAACCGCATAACCCTTTGTATTGTCGCAATGTATCAAACTGACAGGCACGGCCAGTCAAGATCTTATGTACATACGACTGATGACCAACATCCCAAATGATTTTATCTTTGGGACTTGAGAAATGCTTATGAAGGGCAACTGTTAATTCGACCACCCCTAAGTTTGGACCAATATGACCGCCAGTCTTAGATAAATTCTTTATTAAGAAATGGCGAATCTCTTGACTGAGCTCTTCTAATTGTTCATTTGACATCTTTTTAAGAAAAGAAGGCTCCTTTATTGATAATAAATCCATGGGGTCCACTCACTTTCATCACTAAATATTTTGTTTCGCACGCTTGTAACGTTTTTTCTTGCTTTTATCTTTTTTATCTTTAATCAATGTGATGTGAAATCGATCTTCAAAAAATTGTAGAACTTTACCAACTCTAAATATTATATCCTTAGAATAGGTGATAGCAAACGTTTTTCCAAGCGCTTTGCCTCCTACGGTTAGGGATGCAATGATACTTGTCAATGTTACACTTACAATATATTCTCTCAAAGAGCCTCCTTCAAGCTGAAAAGAGACGGCAAGTTGAATGATGACAATCGCTGACGCAGTACCACTTATTATCCCTGAAATGTCACCGATTACGTCATTACAAAAGCTTGCAAACCGATCGGCGTTCCGAACGATTTTGATCGAGTATCGTGCACCGTAAACTTTTTTAGCCGCCATGGCATGAAAGGGTGTTTCATCAGCAGCCGTTGCAGCAATTCCCAGCATATCAAAGAAGATCCCGATAAAGACGATGATTAACACAACAACCAGTCCTGTATACCACGCGACTCCATTTAAAACCATATTGGATGTAACTGAAAAAATAGCCGCTAACACAAATGTGATAACGGCAATGCTGACACTCCACTTTATTGAGTTTTTCATTGTTTCATTCATTATCGTTTAAACACACCGTTTCTATTGTGTAAATATCATCTATACTATGTAATTGGATGGTCATATAAAGAGTAAAAATTGCAGCTTAGGTCCAGTAGGTTTTCCCAATCAGGTACCGGATGTTGCCATACCGGCGGTTTCCCTTTAAACCCGACTTAGCCGCGTCACCACAAGCTAGACTGGATTACCACTTAGTCCGCACTATAATCCTCTTTATATGTCCAATTATGAACAGTCTAGGAGTTTTCCTCAACAGTCCTTAACGCAATCCTTAGCCTCTTTTGCAAAGAGGATTTCATATGGGCGAAAAAGCACATATCAATGGCCAACTGATGTGTACCTTGTAACCATAATCCCCTCACTCTTCACTCAAGGCAGGCTACGCTGCTAGTGAATCATCACATCGCAGGTTCATACTTTGTCCTTATTGCATATGCTTATGCCAGCATAAGAAACAAAGCCTCCGCGGCTTGAGGGTCAACGCCCACATGCCATTGTGGATCGCCCTCAAGCCTTACTCCCAGATATGACCCAAAGCTGGGCGCCTCAAGCCAATTCCAGGAACTTCATCGATGTGCCCTTTAGTGGATTTTTAGGCCCACCTTCAGGATTGGTGGACTGACTAGAATACTGCACCACCCAAAATTTTATTATAAACGTATTATAACATATGTTAAATAATTTGCTCAAACATAGAATGGTTTTAATGATTCCGGGCAACGATTAATTGGGCAATTTCGGAAAGGAGACTGGAATCAATTGTCATTTGATCGAGTGAGGATAACGCTTCTTTCAAGTGGAATTGAAGCTTTTCCTTCGCTCCTCCTATCGTTAAGAGACTTGGATATGTACTCTTACGTTTGGATTCGTCGCTCCCCACTGGCTTTCCAATAATTTCTTCGGAGCCCTCAATATCAAGAATGTCATCCTGGATTTGAAAGGCAAGGCCAATATGATAAGCAAATTGCTCAAGTAATTGCAGCTGCTCTTCCGGCGCCTCAGAGATGATCCCGCCTGCTAATACACTAAACATCAGTAACTTACCTGTTTTATGCTCATGAATGCTTTCGAGTTCTCTAACAGTAAGCTTCTTATTTTCCCCTTCAATATCCGCTACTTGTCCCCCAACCATGCCTTCGGGTCCCGCACACTTTGCTAAAAGACCGATGAGCCTGATCTTGTTATCATTTGTAAGGCCCTTGTCCTCTGCAACCAGTTGAAAACTGTAGGTTAGCAAACCGTCGCCGGCTAAAATCGCCATCGCTTCCCCAAACATTTTATGATTGGTCGGCTTCCCTCTTCTCAAATCGTCATCATCCATGGAAGGAAGGTCGTCATGAATCAAGGAATAGGTATGAATCATTTCGAGGGCAGAAGCAGTGTTCAACCCGAGTAATGGGTCCTTGTTAAAAGCTTTGATCGTTGCCAAAAGGAGGATGGGACGAATTCTCTTTCCTCCTGCTTGCAAAGAATAGATGATTGCTCTTTTCAAGTTAGAGGGCATGGAAAGGCTGTCTACAGTCTCGACCATATGATTGGTAATCAATTCTCCATGCTGTTGTTGAAATTCTTTCAGATCAACGAGAGGATTCACCCTTTATTCCTCCTTATCCAGATCGAAGGCTTTTTCCCCTTCATCTGTCATCATTTTCGTTAATTGGTTTTCTGCTTTTTGCAACGTATCATGACAGTATTTCGAAAGATCCATTCCTTTTTGATAGAACTCTAACGCTTTCTCCAAAGGAACTTCTCCCTCTTCTAATTTCTCAACAATTTCTTCCAGTTGTTCCATAGCTGTTTCAAATGATAGTTCTTCTTTAGACTTTGCCATTATTTTCACGCTCCTCAACGGATTCAACTTCGCAATGTATTTTTCCATCCCTGACATTTATCTCGAGACGGTCACCAGCTTTGACTTGCCTGGATGATTTGATCAATGTATCATCATCCTGATAAACCAGGCTGTATCCCCTGTCCATGATCTTTAAAGGACTGAGGGCATGCAAGGTAGACAGGGAAGAACTGAAACGATTGTTCTTTTCTTTCAGTACCTGCTTAAATTGCTTTTCTACCCTCGACTTCATAAATAAGACTCTCTCGTGTTGAATGGTAATGAGTTGTGAAGGATGCACACGTTGAAGTCTTGAGTGAAGCCGGGTTAATTGGTCACGGTTTTGTCTCACATGCAAGCTTATGCTTTTCTGAAGCTGGTCGGTCAGACGGTCGACGGTTTCAATTTTTTGTTGATACAGATTACGCGGATTTCTTAAAGCGTAGGACTTAGTTAAACTATTTAAACGGCTGCGCTCACTTTGAAGCTTAGTCTTGAACGCTTTGATCAGTCGTAATTTCCGATTCATGATTCTTTCCAGCAAATCATCAATGTGGGGGACCGCTAATTCTCCCGCAGCTGTTGGTGTAGGGGCTCTTAGGTCGGCTACAAAGTCAGCGATCGTAAAGTCTGTTTCATGTCCGACAGCAGAAATAACTGGAACGATTGACTCAACGACGGCTTTGGCCACGATCTCTTCGTTAAACGCCCATAATTCTTCAATCGAACCACCGCCACGGCCGATAATCACTACATCTATATCTCCCTGATCGTTTACCTTTCTTATTGCTCCGGCAATTGATCCTGCCGCTTGCTCCCCTTGAACCAAAGCAGGAAAAACGAGGATTTCTCCAATGGGATATCTTCTTTTGATGGTTGTGATAATGTCTCTGATCGCAGCACCTGTAGGGGAGGTAACAACGGCGATTCGCTTTGGAAACTTAGGAATCATCCGTTTTCGGCTTTGATCAAAATAACCTGCTTTTTCGAGCTTTTCTTTCAGTTGCTCATAGGCCAGATATAGCTCACCGATTCCGTCAGGCTGCATTTCTTTTACATAAATCTGATATTGACCACCCGATTCATAGACAGAGACATCCCCCCGAATCAACACATTCATCCCATTTTCAGGTCTGAATTTCATGGATTGGTTATTACTTGAAAACATGACAGACAAGATACGGGCTTTTTCGTCTTTTAAGGTAAAGTACATATGGCCGCTTGAATGTCTTTTGAAATTAGAGATTTCCCCCCGTACGAATAGATTGGATAAATGGGGATCCCTATCGAATTTGCGTTTTATGTATTTTGTCAGAGCTTGTACCGTTAAATAACGTGATTGATCAAGTTCCATGCTCAAGAGACTCCTTTGTTTCTTGCAATTTGTAAAGGCTTTTATATGTAGGAATACGGAAAGGGACCAGCGATTTGCTGTCCCTTTCCGTTTTATGTTACCTATAGTGTACTATTTTTTAGCGGTTTTGGCGATTCCGAGCGGCCCATTCTGCAGATTTCACTGTATTGTACAGTAACATCGCAATGGTCATAGGACCGACACCACCAGGAACAGGTGTGATTTTCCCAGCCTTTTCCTTCACTTCTGAAAAATTCACATCTCCACAAAGTCCGCCGTTTTCATCACGGTTCATTCCGACGTCAATGACGACGGCTCCAGACTTAATATCTTCTGCGCCGATTAAATTCGCCTTTCCTACTGCAGATACGATAATATCAGCTTGCTTTGTGTATGATGACATATTCTTTGTCTTCGAATGACAATACGTAACCGTCGCATTACGATTCAAGAATAAGTGGCCTGCCGGCTTTCCAACAATGTTACTTCTTCCTAAAATCACGACGTGTTTACCTTCTACTGAGATGTTTTCATATTCAAGCATCTTCATGATTCCAAGCGGCGTACAGGAATAGAAGGTATCTTGATTTGTGACCATTTTCCCGATCGAAACGGGATGAAATCCGTCCACATCTTTAGATGGAGAAATCTTTTCAATCACGGTTATTGGATCAATATGCTCAGGGAGAGGCAGTTGAACTAGAATTCCATGGATATGGCTCTGTTCATTTAACTCTTCTATTTTATTCAGCAGTTCGTCTTGAGTCAAACTGGATTCATATTGATAGAGCTCTGAATGAATGCCAAGATTACTGCACGCTTTTCTCTTCATTTTGACATATGAATGAGAAGCATGGTTATCCCCTACCAGGATAACAGCCAAGCCTGGAGTGATACCCTTTTTCTCCAGCTCCCCGATCTGACTTTTTAATTGTTCACGATAATGACCTGCAATGAGTTTGCCATCAATTATAGAAGCTGTCATTCCACTCGCCCCCCTAACATTGTTAAGATTGACTTACCTTTGAAAGAACACCATTGATAAACTTGCTGGATTGATCATCTCCAAAGATCTTTGCAATTTCAACCGCTTCGTTAATGACTACTTTATTCGGAACATCTTCCACAAACAGCAGTTCATACACTCCTAAACGCAGAATATTACGATCTACTTTTGCCAATCGGTCAAATGACCATTTCTCAAGGTTTTCACGAATGTGCCCATCGATACGTTCCTGATTCTCGATAAACCCGAGAACAATCTGTTGAAGATAGGCATCCATCTTCTCCTCTTCCTCCAGCACATTGGTTAATGCAACATCCGGCTCAATCCCACTCATATCTATTTGAAATAACGCTTGTAAGGCTTTTTCACGAGCAACTCTTCTCTTCATCTTATATTTACTCCTTTTAATCCATCAATTTTCATACCTTTGATAATAGCACAAACTAAGGGCAATACGCACGTCTATGTAAAAAAATCAATATTCTGACAGAAAAGCGGAGGGGCTTTGCCCAGAGGCGACAAGCATAAGACGAACCTGTCAGAAAGGCGTTCTTTGCCTTTTTGGCAGGTTTGGCTTATGACCTCGAGCCTCTAAGCCCCGGAGCTGGACAATCGAAAAGCGGAGGGGCTTTGCTGGCCCCCATCAGAAGAATCCGGACGAAATTTCAATAATTCCAGCCGTTTTGATGAAAAATCCGGCCGAAACCTTTAGGAATCCAGCCATTCCAGGTAATAATCCGGCCGATTTACGCAATAATCCAGCCGTTTTACAAAAAAAACCAATCTAAACACAACCCCAGGCACAAAAAAAGAACGGCCCCCTAAAGGACCGTTCCCCCATTACATTTCGTCTTCAATTTCAGCTTCAAACTTTTGATTTTCAAATTGAACGCCTACGATATGAACATTCACTTCGTCTGCTTCAAGAGCAGTCATGTTCAACAGGGCTTGACGAATGTTATCCTGAATTTTCTGGGCAACCGTCGGAATCGCTACGCCGAATTTCATGATGCAGTAGACATCCACGATGATTCCTTCCTCAGCCAGCTCCACTTTTACACCTTTACCGTGGTTTTTCTTTCCGAGACGCTCGACGACACCTGTCGCAAAGTTCCCACGCATTTGTGATACGCCTTCAACTTCTGAAGCGGCGATACCTGCAATTACTTCAATCACTTCAGGTGCGATTTCAATCTTCCCAAGACCGTCTTTACCGTGAGACATTTGTAAAAGGTTTTGATTTTCCGCCATTTAAGGCACCTCCTGAATTCACACTAGGATTTCATTACTTCATATTTCTCTAAGAATTTCGTATTAAATTCTCCACCAACAAAGGTTTCATGTTCTAATAGTTTCAGATGGAACGGAATGGTTGTGTGTATACCTTCAACGACAAATTCACTTAGAGCGCGTTTCATTCTTGAAATGGCCTCTTCACGTGTCGCTCCATAGGTAATCACTTTGGCAATCATACTATCGTAATATGGAGGGATCATATATCCAGGATATGCGGCTGAGTCGATTCTTACGCCAATCCCGCCTGGTGGAAGATACATTTCAATCCGGCCCGCTGAAGGCATGAAATTCTTCTCTGGATTCTCTGCATTAATACGGCATTCAATGGCCCAACCAGTGAACGTTACTTCTTCTTGTGTAAGAGAAAGCTTTTCTCCTGATGCCACGAGAATCTGCTCTTTGATCAAATCAACTCCTGTTACCTGTTCTGTTACAGGGTGCTCTACTTGAATACGGGTATTCATTTCCATAAAGTAGAATGTTTGATTAACGTAATCATAGATAAATTCTACCGTGCCGGCACCAGTATAATCAACCGCTTTGGCTGCTTTTACTGCCGCTTCCCCCATTTTAACACGAATTTCTTCTGTTAAAGCAGGTGACGGTGTTTCTTCGATCAGTTTTTGAAGGCGGCGCTGAATCGTACAGTCACGTTCTCCAAGATGGATCACGTTTCCGAAATTATCAGCCAGCACCTGGATTTCCACATGCCTGAAGTCTTCAATGAATTTTTCAATGTAAACACCAGGGTTACCGAATGCAGTCATGGCTTCTTGCTGAGTGATCGTTACTCCTTTAACAAGCTCTTCCTGGCTTTTCGCAACACGGATCCCTTTCCCACCGCCACCAGCAGTAGCTTTAATGATAACGGGATATCCCATGGATTCCGCAAGCTGTACAGCATCTTCTGCATCTTTCACGATCCCTTTTGAGCCGGGCACAATGGGAACACCCGCTTCCCTCATGGTTTCACGAGCCACGTCTTTTGTACCCATCTTCGAGATCGCTTCTGGTGAAGGACCAATGAAGATGATGTTGCAATCGCGGCATAGGTCTGCAAAGTCAGAGTTCTCGGCTAAAAATCCGTAACCTGGGTGAATGGCATCACAATCTGTCAGTTTTGCCACGCTAATGATGTTTGTAAAGTTTAGGTAGCTGTCTTTCGATGCAGTCGGCCCAATACAATACGCTTCATCTGCTAATTGAACATGAAGGGCTTCTTTATCTGCTTCAGAATAAACGGCTACACTTTCGATGCCTAAATCTCGGCATGCACGAATAATACGTACCGCAATTTCTCCTCGATTGGCGATTAATACCTTTTTTATCATATCTATTTCCGCTCCTTATTCAGGTTTGACCAAGAATAACGGCTGTCCATATTCAACTAATTGACCGTCTTTTACTAAGATTTCAGTAATTTCACCTTTTACTTCCGCTTCAATCTCATTAAATAGTTTCATCGCTTCTACGATACATACGACAGAACTTTCATCGACTTTATCCCCCACCTTAACATATGGACCTGCTTCTGGAGAGGAAGATTGATAGAACGTCCCTACCATAGGAGACGTGATTTTATGTAGGTTTGAATCTTCTTTTGCTTGTGGAGCTTCTTTTTCTTCTGTATTTACAGAAGGAGCTGCCTCCTGTACAGGTGCAGGAGCCTGTTGTACCGCTTGAGCTGCAGGTTTCACTTCTTCCACTGCTTGAGTAACTTGCGGCTGCGCAGCTACTGTAACACCATTGCTCTTTTTAAGTTTTATTTTCGAACCCTCATGTTCGTATGTAAACTCATCAACACTAGAATGACTTACAAGTTTGATTATTTCACGAATTTCTTGAATTTTTAACACGGTTGACACCCCTCTTATAGTTTAAAAAATTATGACTAGCTACTAATATCATACGATAATACCTCGTATAAATTCAATATGTGATTCCTACCATTCTGTAAAGCGCATACAACTCTACTCTCTATTCTAGACCTTTTTGGGAAAAAAATAAAATAATAGCAAGGATTTTTTATTTCTCTGTTAAAACGAGTGAATATTTATAAGGTTTGAAGCCAAATGGGGGCAGATAGAGCGGACCTTCCAAGCCTTTTGGACTTCCTTTTTCAAAAAAATGAGCATGGGACAAAACTAAAATGCCACGATGTAAAGCCGAACAATAGAAGTGTAGGTTCTTAATACCGCTAATGATTTCCGTGCAAGACTACGCTTTCCGCGGGTAGCCCGTGAGCCTCCTCGGCAAGCCTGCGGGTAGAAAAGCGGAGGGGCTTCGCTCAGAGGCGGTTGGCATAAGGCGGAGCGGCCTTGAAGGCGTTCTTTGCCTTCATGGACGATCTGCCTTATGACATTTGCCTCTAAGCCCTATAGCTGGACAAGTCTCACATAAGCTACTTTTCCCGCAGGAGTCTTCGTCTTGCACTCCAATCAACCGCTGGAAACAGCTAAAATCAAATGTATCGAAATAAATAATAAACCCGAACAAATCTGCTTCCTAGAAGGTAGATTTGTTCGGGTTTCACTTAGACTAAAACACTTTTGTCCCAGCCTCTTTATTTTACTTTAATTTGTTGGCTGGAACTCTACTGCTACTGGCTTCATCTGGCCCACTTCACTCATCACGAGGCGGATGATCTCATTCGCATCGGCTGTTGAGTGCTCTTTGTCGGACTTCACTGTAATACGGATGTTTTCCCCATTAGCTCTGACTAAGGCATCTTCGTAACCCATTGTTTTGATCATCGTCTCCAACACGGATTCTGTCATGGCTAACTCTCTCAAGTTTTCCATTTCTTCATAGGCTGCACTCTTTTCTTCTGCTGATACATCGGCGTTGGCTACTTTTGCTTCTAATTCTTCACGAAGCTGTTCGCGCTGGTCCAATACTTCAATTCTTAAAGCTTCGAACATTTCATTTCCAGCAGCGTCCGTTACGACTTCCATGTCAGACATGGTTTCTTTACCCTCTTCCTTCGCTTGTTCTTTTCCGTCTTTTTCTTCATAAGCCATATCTGTCACTTGCTGCGTTGGAGAAGTAATGTAGTATACTGATAGCACGATCACAAGACTCAACATCGTTAATAACCAAACCGTTTGTTTTTTAAGTAACATCTATCATTTCCCCCTTATTTTTTGGGCAGGACCGATACCCGGTGACTTGGTACGTCTAATCCACGGGTAACAGCCTCTATGATCCATTTTTTGATTTGTATATTATCGGCGCCTTTTGCTACAACTAGGACACCGCTGACTTTAGGTTTTTTAGTTTCTTTCACAATGGGAACTTCTTTATCTCCATTCCTGATGATGACCATTTCTTCCTCTTGTGATTTATCTTCTATCGATCGTTTTCCACCTTGCTTATCTTCTTCTGAGGTTGTTTGTGACTGTGTGGATTCATTCTTTTCATATACTTTTGACTCTGTTGCCTCTACATTGACAACAACATGTACTTCACTCACCCCGACAATCTGATCCAGGGCTTCTTTTAATTGGTTTTCGTATTGATCTTCGTACCCCCTCATGGAGCCATCCGATTCCTTTTGGTTGGAGCCGAATGTCGCTACCTCTTCCGGTGCTTCTTCGTCTACTGATTTCGAGACCTCTAAGCTACTATCCCTGCTCCAAAGATCACTGATCAGCATGAAGGCGATACCTATTAACAGCACAATGAGAAAGTATTGAAATTTATTCCCTTTTTTTTCCTTTGGTGGTGAATTAGTATTTTCCTTTGATAGCCATTCCTTCAATGCGTTAAGCGGACCTTTATTAAAGTTCATTTGCTTCCCCAGTCCCCCCTTCAACTGTAATGATTATTTTGTCTGGTGTAAGATTCCATTGCTTGGCAAGTAAGGAGGCCATTTGGGACACACTCTCATCAGGCGTTTTCTTTCTCGTTTCATCTCCCGTATCGATCTCCACGTTTTGAACGGTTTCAATCGTGGTGTTTTCTTGTTTGTCTTTTACAACCACTGTCACTTCGGTGATACTATCTGGGATATTCTCTAAGTCGTCAGCTTTGACTACAACTTTCTCAATGACTTTACCGTGTTCATCCATCATCTCCTTTTCAGCTTGTTGTTTCATTTGGACAGCCATCTGTTCTAAAATATATGCACGTTGTGAGGCTTGTATTTCTTTTTTCTTCATTTCTATTAAATTTTCTACTGAATTATTCCGGGAATCTCCATTTATATCAATTGATTCGAGCACCGTATCAAAATCGGTGGCCATCAATTTAAACAATGGTGTCAGGATAATGGTGATCAACAATAAGCCCGTCACGATTTTTGCATACTTTTGCATGTTGGAGCTGGGAAGAAGCATGTCAATGACGGTTGCTAAGAGAACAAAGATTATAATATTTGTAATCCAATCGGTGAGAAATGACATGACGGTACTCCTTCCTCTTTATCGCATCATCATCGTGATATTTCCTGCTGCAATGATGACAGTAAGACTTAAAAAGAACATAAAGGACACAATGGCAAGGGCCGCAAAGACATAAATCACACTTTTGGCAATGATATCGAGACATTCGATCACCGGGCCGCCACCGAGGGGTTGCAGGAGAGCCGCTGCTAATTTATAAATAAACGCAATCATGAGGATCTTGATTGCCGGAAAGGCCGCAATGATCAGAACAATGGCCACACCAGCGATTCCCACCGTGTTCTTTAAAAGAACGGAAGCGCTGATCACTGTATCCGTCGCATCCGTGAACATCCTTCCGATCACAGGGACAAAATTTCCTGTAACAAATTTCGCTGTTCGAATCGTAATCCCATCTGTCACCGCTGCCGTGGCTCCCTGTACGGATATAACACCAAGGAAAACGGTCATAAAGGCTCCTAACAACCCGATGCTCCATGTTCGCAATAACTGGGCCAGCTGCGTCACTTTATAATGAGTGGAAAGTGTACTTACGATACTTAATAACGCCGCCAGAAATAGCAGGGGGAGAACGACATTTTGGATCAACAAACCGCTTGTGTTCATTAAAAAGATAATCACAGGATGAAAAAATGCTGCGGATACAACTCCCCCGGAAGCTGCAATAAGGGCTAACATCAGGGGTATGAGGGCAATGATGAAGTGGATCATGGTGGAGATGGCATCCCGGGTGTAATCAATCGCCACGTGAAAACTATTAAGGGCGATGATGATCAGGACCATGAACACAATGCTGTATGCAACCTTGCTGACACTCCCTCCTTCAAATGCATTCTGCAGGGATTGAAGGAACATACTGAAAATCGTTAGCATAATCAGTGTTCCTAATAGCTTCCCATTCATCACAAGCTCCTGGAAAGCAAACTTGAATATCCCACTGAACCATGCTTTAAAAGAAAATTCTTTTTCTCCTTTTATAAAATCAACCAAACTGCCTTTTTGACTTTCAGGAAGGTAACCACCGTATTGGTCAACGATGCTATTCCAAAAGCCTTTTAATTCTTCAATTCCCAACTGATCTAACTGTTGATCGATCACTTGCTGCTGAATCGTCGAATCGGGAGGATTCTGTTCATCCCCTTCTTCTGCTTGTCCACTAGAGGCTCCAATGAAAAAGATTACGAGTACTATGACGAGTATTCGATATATTTGCAACAATTTTTTCCACCTCTTAACATTTCGCTTATCCAGTTGGGATCATGTTGATAATCGTTTCGATAATCACTGTTAAAATAGGTACCGCCATTGCTAAAATCAAGATTTTCCCTGCAAGCTCCACTTTCGCCGCAAGTGCCCCCTGTCCGGCATCTTTTGTTATGTGAGAAGCAAATTCCGCTATGTAGGCGATGCCGATAATTTTGAGAATGGTCTCTACATACACCATATTCACATTTGCATTCGCAGCAAGCTTCTCGATCATATGAATGATGGAGTAGATTTGATCGATCAGAAATAAAAAAATCGAACATCCAACAAACACAATAAGCAAAAAAGCAAAATTCGGTTTCTGCTCTTTCACGATCAAAGCCAGAAAGGTCGCAACCAGTGCTATACCAACAATTTGAATGATTTCAATCGCGCACGCCCCCTCTATCCTTGATATAAGAAGACAGATTTAATCTTCTGGAACAGGTCATCGACAATCGAGGCCACCATAAACAGAATATAGATGAATCCAAAGAGGGTAACCCACTGTGCATATTCCTTCTTCCCGACCTGATCTAAAATCGTATGCAAAAAGGCCACTACAATCCCCACCCCTGCGATTTTGAAAATAATATCTACATCAATTCCCATAATTGTTTCCCTCCTGGTTTCTATCAGTTGTTCTCGCAAGCGATCGGTAGCTACAATTGTTATGAAGCATCGTTAAAGCAATAGAATGATCAGTAATAAACCCGATAAAAAGCCTAAACTCTTTGTCATCTTTTCATATTTCCTCTGCTTTTCTATCGCCTCTGCTTCTTCTCTTTCCAGGTGTTTTAACGCTAACTGTATATGTTTCTGCTGGGTCATCATGTCGTGCTTTCCCAGGTTTTCTCCGAATTGTTTCAGGATTTCGTATTCACCTGTTTTAAATGCGGTTAATTTCCAAATATCATTCAGGCTTTCTTCCCACGCTTTCTTCACAGAAATCTCCTGCTCCGTCAATTTCTTTGAAAACGTTTCAAAGAACCAAGAAACAGGTTTTTGCAGCTGCCTGGAGATCTTTCTCGATGCTTCATGCAAAGGGGTATGGCTGTAAGTGATTTCTGCTTCCAAGGACTGAAGGGCCACCTTCAACAACCGAAGCTGCCTCGGTCTTTCCGTTAAATATTTAGACGCTTCGAAACCAGCCCATGAAGTAGAAAGCAGGATGAATACGGCACCGATTAGTTTAATCATTTATGTCACACTCACTTTTTTCAGAAGAGATTGACCATGTTCATTCCACACTTCATGAACCTTACCAGGCTCATCCCCTCTCCTTAGTTCAACAAACCGCTCGATGGTCTGAAGATTCACAATGTCCTTGATAACGGGTCTCTTCGCTACTTCCCCAAATGTTGATCCATGAGTCGTCATCACAAGGGTAATACCGGCATTCACGGCTTCCTGGATAGCTTGACCATCTTCGATTCGTCCGATCTCATCCACAATCAGGACATCAGGACTCATGGAGCGGATCAGCATCATCATGCCTTCAGCTTTTGGACATGCATCCAACACATCCACCCTGGGCCCAAACATCAGCTGAGGGATTCCATTTACACAGCCGGCAATTTCTGAGCGTTCATCGACAATCCCAACTTTAAACGGGGGGATCTTTTTTTCCGGGACGCCCGTCGATATCATACGTGCAAGGTCTCTGAGTAATGTGGTTTTCCCTGTTTGAGGAGAGCCGATAATCATCGTATGCTTCCAGCCATTATCATAAACATATGGAAAAATTGATTGAGCTATGCCAAGCTTTTGCCTCGCGATCCGGATGTTAAAGGAAGAAAGATTCCGAATACCTTTCACCACACCACCTTCTAGAATAACCTTGCCGGCAAGGCCGACTCGATGTCCGCCTTCAATCGTGATATAGCCTCTCTTCAGTTCCTCTTCCAATGTATAAAATGAATGCCGGGATAGTTTGTTAATGAGTTGTTCGCTATCTTCCTCGGTAACGGTATAAGAAAGAAAATATGGCTTCCCCCTGGCCGTGACCTCCAACACGCGGTTGGTACGAACTCTAATTTCTTCAATTCGGTCAATAAGATCTTGTGGAAGGCTCAGGACTTTGTCAGAAATAGTGCTGGGTAGTAAGGCTAGAACTTCTTGCATATTAAGTACCTCCTAATCTTGTTCCACTTCGGAATATAGGACGACATAAATGAATTCTTCGTACATGCTTCCCGATAATACAATGTATTCTAGTAAAAAAAGATTATGACAGTAGAGTTGGAAGATATGAGGTGTGGATTGGGAGTTTTTGTTTGGAGAGTTGTAGATGAAAGGGAATGAGGATTCGGAAATTGCCGAAATTTGTTGAATGGCAGATATATCGAAGTGTTGGCAGATAAACCAAAACGGAGGCGGCTTACACCTCCCCTGCCACTAACAAAAAAAAATAAAAAAAGCCCAAACGAGAAAAATCTCGCTCAGGCTTTTTACTCAATCATCCACGTGATACGTAAGATCCGTCAGTTGTATTAATGATCAATGTGTCTCCCTCGTTGACGAAGAACGGTACGTTAACCACCAATCCTGTTTCTACTGTAGCAGGTTTTGAACCCCCGGAAGCTGTGTCGCCTTTGATGCCCGGTTCTGTTTCAGTTACTTTCAATTCAACTGAGTTAGGAAGTTCAACTCCAAGAGTTTCTCCTCCGTACATCATGATGGACACTTCCATGTTTTCTTTCAGGTATTTCAATTCATATTCGATGGAAGAAGCAGGAAGTTCAATTTGATCGTAGCTTTCGTTGTCCATAAATACATGCATGTCACCATTAGCATATAGGTATTGCATTTTACGGTTATCAATTTGAGCTTTTCCTACTTTTTCACCAGCACGGAATGTTTTTTCCTGGATGGCACCAGTGCGCAGGTTACGAAGTTTAGAGCGAACGAATGCTGCTCCTTTACCCGGTTTAACGTGTTGGAAATCAATTACTCGCCAAATCCCGTTGTCGACTTCAATTGTTAAACCTGTTCGAAAATCATTTACTGAAATCATGTTTATTTCCTCCTATTGTCAAGTAGACCTGTGTCGGGACTACAATGGTAGAATGATTAGATCTTTTGTAGAGTGTGTCAGTGTTTCATTGGAATCTTCTGTTATGAGTGTATCATCTTCAATTCGAACACCGCCAATACCTGGAACATAGACTCCTGGTTCAACCGTTACGATCATTCCAGGCTCCAGTACCACATCAGAACGGGAGGACAATCCTGGTCCTTCATGAACTTCAAGGCCGATTCCGTGACCCAGTGAATGTCCGAAATACTCACCATACCCTTTTTCTGTTATGTAATCACGTGCAATCGCATCCGCTTCTTTACCTGTCATACCAGGCTTAATTTTTTCCATGGCAAGAAGCTGTGATTGAAGAACAACATCATAGATCTCTTTCAGTTTCTCACTTGGTTCTCCTACAGATAAGGTACGTGTCATATCAGAGCAATATCCTTTATAGTATGCTCCATAATCCAACGTTACAAAATCACCTTTTTCAATGACTTTATCACTGGCCACCCCATGAGGAAGTGCAGAGCGATTACCTGAAGCAACGATGATGTCAAAAGATGATGAAGTTGCGCCTGCTTTTCTCATGAAGAATTCTAATTCATTGGAAACCTCTAACTCTGTCACACCCGGTTTGATAAAATCTAATATATGCTTAAATGCTGCATCGGCGATATCCGCCGCATCCTTAATTATCTTAAGCTCTTCAGGTGTCTTAATCAAGCGTAACTTTTCTACCAGCCCTGATACCGGTACAAGTTCTGCTTCCAGCACTTCACGATAGCTGTCATACGCACTGAATGTCATGTAGTTCTTCTCGAAGCCCAGTTTCTTGATCCCCAGGTTTTTCACTTGTTTGGCTACTTCCTCATGGATGGGTCCAGTATGCTGGACGATTTCAAAATCGGCAGCCTGCTCGGTTGCTTGCTCGATGTAGCGGAAATCTGTTATGAATAATGCTTTGTCTTTAGAAATCAGAGCAACACCTGATGAACCCGTAAAGTTTGTCATGTACCGACGGTTGTAGGTACTGGTAAGTAAAATCCCGTCAAGTTCGTTTTCTGAAAAAGTCTCTCTTAATCGTTCAATCTTCATTCAATTCCACTCCCTTAATGTTCTTTATGATCGCTTGTAAAGCCAATTCGTAACCAAACAGTCCAAAACCGACGATCTGGCCAACCGTTTCAGCTGCCACGACAGATTGATGTCTGAACGCTTCACGGGCATGGATATTAGATATATGCACTTCCACTACCGGTACTGATACCGAAGCCACTGCATCTCTTATCGCATAGCTGTAATGCGTGAAAGCACCGGGATTCAGGATGATTCCCCCATACCCTTCATCCTCTGCCCTGTGTATGTAATCAATCAGTTCCCCTTCATGGTTCGATTGAGCTGAAAAGAGTTGAAACCCTTCACCTTCTGCTTGTTTCGAAAGCTTTTCCTCAAGTTGTGGCAGGGTGACATGTCCATAAATATC
Organism: Rossellomorea sp. y25; assembly: GCF_038049935.1. Classification (NCBI taxonomy): domain Bacteria; kingdom Bacillati; phylum Bacillota; class Bacilli; order Caryophanales; family Bacillaceae; genus Rossellomorea; species Rossellomorea sp. y25. Next base: position 2,957,229 of record NZ_CP145886.1, read on the forward strand.
GGGTTCACGTTTCCCGAGCCTATTTAAGTTAGGACCATTTAAAAGCAAGATTTTATTCATATGTAAACTCCTAAAAAAATAGAATGTTCATCATGAACATTCTAACATAAACCTTTTACCTATACCTACATAATTGTCTGATAATAAGGATTTGTTAATGTGAAACTTCACCTGATTTTTCTTTCTGATCTTGATGTCTCAACTCGTTTTCTTCATAGGAAATGGAGTAGCCAATAAATACACCATATAAAATATACAAGCAGAAGGTTGTGATCAGGGTGTGATAATCAATGGATGTAAAGGATTGAATGCTCGGAAAGAGTGGGTTGAGCAGTAAAAAGAAAGCCAGGTATAACGCTGCACCATAAGCAACTCCAACCCACATGGACTTGAATTTCCTCAATAAACCATAATAGATAAGGGCCACTCCAATAGAAATCACTCCGTAAGCCAATATAGAAAGAACGATTCCAATCCATTTGTCCACCCAGTCCCCAACCGCCCATGGCTCAAAAATGATATTAGGCTCAATTTTCGTAAAGGAAAAAAAGTAACAAAGGTAGGCAATTGCACTCCATAACATTCCACCAATAAAGCCCGTCACAACCACCATTCCCATGAATGAAAGTGGTTTTTCACCCTGATTTTGCTCTAATCGGGGATTCTCCTTGCTTTCTTCTGTTCCATCCTGAATCTTTTCATGTTGTCCTTTTTGTTCCGCCATCTTTAGCACCTCCATTCGTAGTATGTCCCATTGATTTAAACATTTGCATGCTTTGCATATTTTTGGTGTGTATGTTGGTATGGGTTCATAAACAGCGTAAGGGAGGAAATATGTATAATGAATCGCTACCTCTAGTGCTTTGAATCATTTTTTAGTAAAATAGATATTATCTTTCCAAGTTTCAGAAAATAAGTACAACATGAATCACATAAAAACGATAATAAATACGATTAAAGAGCAAGGAAATTGTCTAGAATAATAGTATAGATATTATTTAAAGATGGATTGTATTGTAAGGAGGTGGCTTTGTTGAACGCTCGTAATATCTTTGTTTCCACATTAATATTGTTAGCTATAGTAGGGCTCGTAACTTCCCTATTCGGAAATCCTTTAGGGCTTGCAAAACAATTACTGGTAACAGCAGCCGTCATCGGGATTATCTACTTTATATACCGAAGATGGTTCAGCGGGAGGCGGGCTGGTAATAGTAATGAACAGAGAGCGTTTGTTAAAGCAGCCAAGCAATCGAAGAAGCGTCATAAGAAGAAGTCTTCAAGTAGGCCTCAACAAGTATCAAACGCCCAAAAGAAACGTTCGATACGCAAGAAATCCAATGCCAATCTGACTGTAATTGAAGGAAAGAAGAATAAGAAAAACAATCGAGCCTCGTTTTAGGAGCTCGATTGTTTTATTAATATGTCCATTTTTGCAGAAATGCTTCAGCTTTTGATTTTCCGTACCGGATGAGCTCTGTTTTCCTTTCTGGGGTTAACTCGAATTCGGTTGTGAGCACTCCTTCAGTAGGAATAAAGATGATGTTTTTTTCATGTTTTCTGGAAATGTATCTGGAATCATGTGCATCTTTCATCGTAGTAAAGAGGGCTTCATACATATCAATCGCATTCTTGATTTGTTTTTTCGGCTTTCCGACTAGATCGTGACTTAACTTCACCCCTATTACCGGCCTCACCTTTTTCACATTTTCCCGATCGAACAGCCACATTGGAAAATTACTGAGCACCCCACCATCCACCATAAAACTTATTCCTTCTAAAGATCGTAACTTTACAGGTTCGAAAAAATAAGGAAGACTCGCACTCATTCGTATCGCCCTTGCAACAGGAAAGGTTTCTTTAGCTATTCCATACTTCTCAAGGTCGTCAGGGAGAACTAATAATCTGCCGTTCGATAGATCTGAAGCGATCACCCGGAGTGAATGGGGAGGTAAATCGGCGAACGTATAGATCCCTCTAGCCTTCAGCTTTTCTTCCACCCAGTTTTCAAGCGCCACTCCTTTATACAAACCTAAACGATGGTAAACCCGAAACCATTTTATAATAGGAAAGGAGATGATCTCGTTTGAGTCCAGCAATTTATTAAAATCTATATCATCCATGATTTTCAAAAGCTCCCTGCTCGAATAACCTGCAGCAATAAATGCTGCAATCACTGCTCCTGCACTCGTTCCTGCGAGCCTCTTAAATCTGTAGCCCTTCTCCTCTAATGCTTGATATGCCCCAATCAAGGCGAGCCCCTTGATGCCTCCGCCTGAAAAAACGCCATCGATGTCCACAGGCTCCACTCCTTCTTTTTCTCTTACTACATCTTTAATTCACAAAGAAGGATTTTAGACTAAAAAAATAGGAGGGGAACCAGTCCCCTCCTATCTATCTTTATTATTATAAACCGCACTTCAGTTGAGCACCGCAGTTGGTACAAGTATTGCAGCCGCCCATATCTTTTACCGTTCCTTTACGGCAGACAGGACACGTATTTCCAACTTCAGAACCAATGGTAACGTCTGTTGAACGCACGTCTTGAATCGTATCGAGTAACACGATCGGCTTTTTAGTTGTAGGAATCTCTTTTTGTTCTGCTTCATGCTCGTCATCAAAGCTGTTTTCTTCTGCTTTGAGGGTAAGAACTTGCGAATCACGGCTTCCATCAACGTACACCGTACCGCCTTTTGCTCCACCTTTATAAAGACGCTCATACACTTTTTCTACTTGCTCAACCGTATAACCACGAGGGGCATTAACGGTTTTCGAAATGGAGCTGTCAATCCAATTCTGGATGACACATTGAACATCAGCATGTGCTTGTGGCGCCAGGCTCATGGAAGATACAAACCATTCTGGAAGATTGTCAGCATCTGCTTCCGGATTTCTCTTTAAGTAATCCTCTACAATATCCGCTTTTACTTCAATAAACTTACCAAGACGGCCGCTTCTGTAATATGTGAAGGAGAAGTATGGCTCGAGACCTGTAGATACACCAACCATCGTACCTGTTGAACCTGTTGGAGCAACGGTTAACAGATGAGAGTTTCGAATCCCGTAGTGTTGAATGTCATCCCGTACATCCTCAGGCATTTTCTTCATGAAACCTGTTTCCACAAACGCTTTTCGTAAAGCCTTCGTTTCTTCGTCGGTACTTCCAGTAAGGAATGGGAAGCTTCCCTTTTCCTTGGATAATTCAACGGATGCACGATAAGCGGTTGTTGCGATGGCTTCGAACACCTCATCAACCAGCTGGTTACCTTCTTCTGAACCGTATTCTTTTTCACAATAGATCAACAAGTCTGCAAGCCCCATAACCCCAAGGCCGACACGTCGCTCACCAAGGGCCTGCTTTTTGTTTTCATCCAGGAAGTACGGAGTCGCATCAATGACATTATCCTGCATGCGAACACCCACTTCAACGGTACGCTTCAACTTTTCGAAATCAACGGTTTTCGTCTCTTTATTGGCAAACTGAGCCAGATTCACGGCTGCCAGATTACACACTGAATAAGGAGCAAGAGGCTGTTCACCACATGGGTTGGTAGCAACTACCTTTTGACCATAAGCTTTCGCATTCGTCATATCATTCGCGTTATCAATAAAGAAGATTCCAGGCTCAGCTGAATACGTTGCACAAACATTGATAAGATTCCAAAGCTCTTTCGCTTTGATCTTACGGTAGGTACGGACTTTGTATCCAAGCTTTTCCCACTCTCGGACGTCACCGACATTGTGCCATTCTTCATTGTAGTATTTCATTTGCTCTTCATTGTAACTTTCAACATCCGGGAAGCGGAGTTCATACTCACGATCGTTTTCCACAGCTTCCATAAAGTCGCTTGTTAAACAAACAGAAATATTGGCACCTGTCAGAAACTCTGAATTATGGACGCTATATGTTCCGCCTGTACGCAGCTTTTCTTCTGCATTCTTAAGGATCTTCGCATCAAACCCACCATACCCGGGGATTTGTCTATAGTTCAGGATTCCTTGATACATCGCTTCCTCTTGTTCCGTCAGAGGGGTGAATTTCAATTTATCCTGTGCCGCTTTTTTAATGGTTTCATCTTCTGTATTCTCAAGGAGATAACGCAGAATACGCGGGTTTTGCATTTTAGAAATGATGAATTCGATAATATCGGGATGCCAATCTGATAACATGATCATTTGTGCCCCGCGTCTTGAACCGCCCTGCTCAACCAAATGAGTCAATTTGGCGATGTCATCCAGCCAGGAAACCGAACCGGAGGATTTACCGTTCACACCTTTTGCAAGGGTATTGCGCGGACGAAGCGTCGATCCATTCGTTCCGACTCCCCCGCCTCGGCTCATGATCTCCATTACCTGCTTGCGATGTTCTGAAATCCCTTCACGTGAATCCTGTACGAAAGGCATCACGTAACAGTTAAAGTACGTAACATCCGTTCCGGCACCCGCTCCATAAAGCACTCGACCAGCAGGAACAAAATGCAGGTTCACCAATTCATGATAGAACTTCTCAAACCAAACTTGTCTCTTTTCAGGAGTTTCTTCCACTTCTGCTAAGCCTGTTGCGTTACGCTTTGCAATTTGTTCGTAGTAGACTTCGAGAGGTTTTTCAATTACATCAAGTGTTCTAGAAACGATACCCGTTTCCATTTCTTCAGGTTTGTCTATGGCACTTCTGTACTCTTCTTCGATCCAAACATCTGCTTTCTTCGTTTCCCAATCGATGCTTGTGATGTAACCTAACCCTCTTGCAGGGAATTTAGGATCTTCTTTGATGGTGAGGACTACAAAGTCTCCTTCAGAAAGGGTGATTTTTTCCGTGTCTTTGAAAGAATAACGATCAATCATGACAAGACGGGATACACCTTTGTGTGTAGTATTCATATCCGGTGTAATGGGATGTACTTGAGGAAATAATCCGATATCCTGATTTAATCTTTCGATGTTTAATTTCATTGTGTTTTTCGACGCAACAGTCATAAAGACAACTCCTTCTATCTCAAATCTTTCATTTGTTTGTTATTTACTTTGATGTGTAATATCAAATAATACGATATCATAGCTCTATTAGAAAAGCAATAAATAAACACAACATATAGTGTGCAAAAAATTATTCGACACACCATATATTGTGTTTCGGGTCAATAGGTCATTTGTTTGTCAAACGGATAATAAGCCAATAAAAATAGAAAACAGGAGGAAACAATAGAAAATCATATAATACTCCGACCATTTCTATTAATTTAGAACTTGATATAAATCCAAGTCGCGTAATAGTTGGTAAAATAGGAAAAAAGCGACAAGCATCGCTTTTTTTCTACAAAAAATTTTATCGTTTAAAATTCCAATCATCTGATTCGTACCGGGTTTCGGCAAGGTCCACAACATATTGTGTTTCCTCTTCAGAAAGTTCATATGGTTCCAGGTGGATATTCAGTCCTTCTTCAAAACCTTTTTTGAACGCTTCCTTGGCCATGTCCATGGTGACCGTTTCAGAACTGATTTCGTTCATCGCAACGGCCTTGTTTTTAAAAGCTCGCTGCATACGCTCTTTTACCCTGTCAGATGGATAATTAAACAGACTAAACAATTTATCTTCGTCAAGATCCAGGAGGATAGAGCCGTGCTGGAGGATGACGCCCTTTTGACGCGTCTGGGCACTGCCTGCCACTTTCCTTCCTTCAACCACCAGTTCATACCAGCTGGGTGCATCAAAACAAACAGCTGAACGTGGATTTTTTAATCCTTCCCTCTCTTCTGCTGTTTTCGGAACAGCAAAGTAGGCTTCAAGGCCCAGGCCCTGAAATCCCTTTAGAATTCCTTCCGAGATGACACGATACGCTTCCGTTACTGTTTTAGGCATTTCAGGATGATCTTCTGAAACAATGACGCTGTACGTCAATTCATGTTCATGCAGAACCCCCCTGCCTCCAGTCGGTCTTCTGACGAATCCGAGTCCGTGCTCCTTAACGGCTTCAAGATTGATTTCCTTTTCTACCTTTTGGAAGTAGCCAATCGATAGTGTCGCGGGATCCCAACCGTAAAAACGAATCGTCGGAGGAATCTTCCCTTCACTATGCCAATCGAGTAGCGCCTCATCAAGGGCCATATTATAAGAAGGGGAACAATTCCCTGAGTCAATGAATCTCCATGTTTCCTTTTTCATGCATCATACCTCATTTACGTCTTCTCTTTGATATTTTATTATGTAATCATTCAACTTCATTCAAGTCCGTTACTAGTCTATCAAATCCAATCGAAAAAACAAAGAAAAACAGATTGGAAAGTGTTTGCTATAAAATAATAAATTTGTTTTGATTCTCGGAGCTTTCATGAATATAATAGAAGATAGCGCATTTGTAGAAAGGAGCATGAATGATGGAAGGATTATATATTCTTTTAGTCGTACTTGGTGGAATCATTGTTTATTCACTCTTTACGTTCTTCTATCAAAAGAGAATTGTGAATACATTGACTGAAGAAGAATTTCGAGCAGGATATCGTAAAGCTCAATTGATAGATGTTCGTGAAGCGAATGAATTTGAAAACGGTCACGTACTTGGCGCACGAAATATCCCCCTATCTCAAATAAAAATGAGACAAAAGGAAATCCGTGCCGATCAACCCGTTTACCTTTATTGCCAAAGCGGACTCCGCAGCGGACGAGCAGCTCAAATGCTTCACCGCAAAGGATACCGAGATCTTCACCAATTGCAGGGCGGCTTTAAAAAGTGGACAGGTAAAGTAAAACATAAAAAATAATGTGAAAGGATTGCCTTAGAGGCAATCCTTTTTTTGATCGGTGGGAGTAGTCGGATGGATTGCGTTGATGGATCTAGTGGTAGTATGTAGAATCCCATCAACAAATGGGATTATTTGTAATTCGGCTGGATTTTTGCTGAAAACTGCTGGATTCCTGTTCATTTCGGCTGGATTATCAACCAAAACGGCTGGATTCCTGTTCATTTCTGCCGGATTATCGACCAAATCGGCTGGATTCCCTTTCACTTTGGCTGGATTATCGACCACCACGACCGAATTCCGCGCCTATTTTGCTGAGTGATCCACCATATCTGCTTAATTACTTGTCTTACTATGCTAATAGTCCCTTTAAACGGCCAAATCACGTCTTTTTCACTTGAATTACAGGAGATAACACCACAATCACCTCCGCCCCATTTCTCTTTCAATGAAGGTCCGTCCCTCAGAAAATCCCCGCAGCGAACCGCTGCGGGGATTTCCAGTTTTACATCTTTTAGCTTTCTTTTGTATAACGCAGTATTGGTTTTCTTGCTGCGAGTGTTTCGTCCATACGTTTGACGATGGTCGTATGAGGTGCTTCTTGGACGATTTCCGGTGTTTCTTCTGCTTCTTTAGCAATTTGGATCATTGCATCTATAAAGGAATCTAGGGTTTCTTTCGATTCTGTTTCCGTTGGTTCAATCATCATGCATTCTTCCACATTTAATGGGAAGTAAATCGTAGGCGGATGATATCCGAAGTCGAGTAGTCGCTTCGCAATATCCAATGTACGGACGCCAAGCTTCTTCTGACGTTTTCCACTGATGACAAATTCATGCTTACAATGACGATCGTATGGAAGGTCGAAGTGAGGAGCCAGTCTGCGCATCATGTAATTTGCATTCAGGACTGCGTTTTCTGTAACGGCTCTCAGTCCGTCCGGCCCCATCGTTCTGATGTAAGTATAGGCACGAACGTTAATACCAAAGTTCCCATAGTATGGTTTTACACGGCCAATTGAATCAGGACGGTTGTAATCGAATTCGAACTTTTCGCCATTTTTCACCAGGACCGGTTTTGGAAGGTATTTAATCAAGTCTTCCTTCACTCCGACAGGACCGCTTCCAGGACCACCGCCTCCGTGAGGGCCCGTAAACGTCTTATGAAGATTTAAATGCACGACATCAAATCCCATGTCCCCAGGTCTGGCTTTTGATAATACTGCATTTAGATTGGCACCATCATAATACAGCTTACCGCCTGCTTCATGAATGATTGCAGCCATTTCCAGAATGTTTTCTTCAAATAAACCAAGAGTGTTCGGATTGGTCAGCATCAGGGCTGCAGTATCATCTCCTACTACACGCTTCAGATCTTCCAAATCAACTAATCCATTCTCGTTTGATTTAACCGTTACTGTTTCGAAACCTGCTACAGTGGCACTGGCAGGGTTCGTTCCATGAGCTGAATCCGGTACGATGACCTTCGTACGGTGAGTGTCACCATTTGCTTCATGGTAAGCACGGATCATCATAAGACCGGTCCACTCTCCATGAGCTCCTGCTGCAGGCTGCAGGGTCACCTCATCCATACCTGTGATCTCTTTCAAATGCTCTTGAAGATCATACATAAGTTCAAGCGCGCCTTGAACACTTTCTGCTTCTTGTAGCGGATTGATATGGGCAAATCCATTCAGTCGTGCAACGTTTTCATTCACCTTTGGATTGTACTTCATCGTACAGGACCCTAAAGGATAAAAACCGGAATCCACACCATGATTACGTTTTGATAATGCTGTATAATGACGCATGATATCCAGTTCAGATACCTCTGGAAGCTCTGGTTCTTCCGAACGGATATAATCTGATGGAATGAGATCCGATAATTCCACCTGTGGTACATCTAATTCAGGTAAGCTATAGCCGACACGGCCTTCTTTAGATAATTCAAAAATAAGAGGTTGATCTTGCTTATTCATGACAATCCCCCAGTTCTGCTACGAATGCGTCGATTTCTTCTTTGCTGCGAAGTTCAGTAACAGCCACCAGCATGTGCTGTGCCAAGCTGTCATCCACTAGTCCAAGATCGTATCCACCAATCATTTCTTTTCCTAGAAGCTTTTGATTGATTTCTTTGACAGGCATATTTACCTTAACGACAAACTCATTGAATGTTGGACCTTCAAATGCAATGGAGAATCCTTTTGCTTTAAAGGCTTCTTTTGCATAATGTGCTTTTTGGATATTTTGAAGTGCCATCTCTTTGACGCCCTGTTTTCCAAGTGCTGTCATGGCCACAGATGCTGCGAGTGCATTTAATGCCTGGTTTGAACAAATATTCGACGTTGCTTTATCACGACGGATATGCTGCTCACGCGCTTGAAGAGTCAGAACGAATCCTCGGATTCCATCTTCATCAACGGTTTGACCAACAAGACGGCCCGGTACTTTACGCATAAGCTTCTTGTTCACGGCAAAGTATCCACAGTGAGGTCCACCAAAGGCACTTGGAATGCCAAATGGCTGTGCATCACCAATGACGATATCTGCACCTAATTGTCCAGGAGGTGTAAGTGCACCTAGTGCAAGTGGGTTTGAGGAAACCACGAACATCGCTTTTTCAGCATGAGTCACTTCTTCGATCGCTTTTAGTTCTTCCACCCGGCCGAAGAAGTTAGGATATTGAACGATTACCGCTGCAATTTCATTGCTCATTAATTTCTTAAGTTCTTCCACGTCCGTTACACCATTATTGTGCGGGATTTCCACCACTTCGATATATTGACCTTTTGCATAAGATCGTAAAACATCACGTGATTCCGGATGTACGGTACTTGAAACCAATACCTTTTTACGGCGGGTCTGACCTGCGCTCAGCATAGCTGCTTCTGCTAGTGCCGTTCCTCCATCGTACATGGAAGAATTGGCTACATCCATGCCAGTCAGCTCACAAATCATCGTTTGAAATTCAAAGATAGCTTGAAGTTCCCCTTGTGAGATTTCCGGCTGGTAAGGAGTATAGGCAGTATAGAACTCTGAACGTGATAATACATGATCCACGATGATCGGCATGTAGTGGTCGTATACTCCTGCCCCTAAAAAGGACGTGTGACTTTTCAAGTCAGCATTCTTCGCTGCCAATTTGGTCAGTTCTTTTACCAATTCCGTTTCTGACTTCGCTTCTTTGATTTTGTAATCCCCTTTGAAACGAACCTTCTCAGGAATATCTTCAAATAGATCGTTAACGCTGTCTACTCCTATGCTGTCTAACATTTCCCTTTGATCTTGCTCTGTCATCGGTAAATAACGATGCTTCATGACCGTCATTCCTCCCCTATTTCTTTGGTCTTTTATAGAATGGTGTCGATACCACTTTGGCTTTTAACTTTTTCCCTCTGATTTCAACCAGTACTTCTGTATCTAAAGAAGTAAACTCTTTATCAAGTAATGCTAATCCTACATTTTTCTTTAATGTCGGTGATTGCGTACCGGTTGTGACTTCCCCTATTTCTTCTTCACCGGAATATACTTTATAGCCATGACGGGGAATTCCGCGATCGATCATTTCAATCCCGACGATTTTTCTTGAAGCCCCTTCTTCCTTTTGCTGTTTCAGCACTTCCTGACCGATAAATGGAACCTCTTTATTCACCTTTACGGCGAATCCGATCCCCGCTTCGATCGGCGTGATGGATTGAGATAATTCTTGTCCGTAAAGTGCAAGATTGGCTTCAAAACGCAATGTATCACGTGCACCTAGTCCGCATGGTAGCACCCCATGGTCCTTTCCTGCTTCCAGGATAGCTTTCCAGATCGCAGCCGCATCACCAGCATCACAATAGATCTCAAATCCGTCTTCCCCTGTGTAACCGGTACGTGAAACAAGTGCAAGTCTATCATCAATATTCACTTCGGTTTGGAATTTAAAAAATCCGATATCGCTTAGTGAATGTTCGTTTGTAAGTAATTGTAAAACTTGTTCGGCAAGTGGACCTTGAAGTGCCAATTGCGCCATATGTTCAGAGATGTTATTGATTTCTACGCCATCTACTTCATGTTCTTTCAACCACTGAAAATCTTTATCTATATTTGCTGCATTGACAACGAGCAAATAATCATTATCTTTTATTTTATAAACTAATAAGTCATCGACCGTCCCACCGTTTTCGTAGCACATAGCCGTATACTGAGCCCCTCCGTCTTTTACTTTGGAGACATCGTTTGTCATCATTTTTTGTAAGTAGTCAAGAGCCCCTTCACCCTTCACTTCAATTTCTCCCATATGAGAAACGTCGAATAGTCCAGCCCGGGATCGTACCGCTTCATGTTCTTCTTTAATACTTGAGAATTGCACTGGTAAAGCCCAGCCACCGAAGTCGATGGTCTTTCCTCCATACTCTTTGTACACTTCGTATAAAGGTGTTTGTTTTAACTCTGACATGACTTTTCCCCCTTTATCTTCCTTACATGCATAATCCTTAACCAAGTTTTATCCCATGAAAAAAGGACAGAAAAACCCCTTTTCATAAAGAAGTTTTCTCTGTCCTTGCACCTGAAAGTTTACCGAAGAACGGCTTTCCCCTTTGGTGGTTTCCGTTAAGGAAACACTCTCCAGAGTTGCGTCCAACAAGAGTCTTTTTGCCTGAGAGATTCACACTTAAAAGTGCTTGCTCCTTCGGCGCTGTATGCACAGTCTCTCCCCTTGTTATCATTCGCCAATATTCCTTGAAACATTTGGTCATACTAGAAATATACAGAAGAAATGTTGTAAATGTGAATGTTCGGATTTTCGAGTTTTTTTAACATTAGAAAATCTATTTTCATCCTACCATTAAATACGAGGATTGAGCAATCATTTTTATTAGAATTAAGGAGATGTTTTTCAGATGAATGTTGAGGTTTTATTTGATGAAGAATGGGGCGAGGGTCTCGAGAATTTAATTGATAACGATGGCCCATGGGGAAATTGGGAGCTTTATAAGCTGGCCATCGAATTTGAACATCATCTTGCAATTCCGAACTTTGAAGGCCTGCAAGCTCCAAAACATTTGGCAAATGTCACTCCACTCCCCCATCAGCTTGAAGCAGCAAAGCAGGTTGTCGAAACGATGAACGGCAAAGCGATCCTTGCAGATGAGGTCGGATTAGGCAAGACCATCGAAGCCGGATTGATATTGAAAGAATACATGATTAGGGGATTAGTGAAGAAAGTATTAATATTGGTTCCTGCATCCCTGGTCTCTCAATGGGCCTATGAATTGAACAGTAAGTTTTTCATCCCGGCTGTTCCGCAACGAAAAAGTTACGTATGGGATCAGTGCGATATTGTCGTCTCTTCCATGGATACGGCTAAGAGGAGCCCTCATCGAGAGAAGGTGTATGAACAGGACTATGATTTGGTGATTATCGATGAAGCTCACAAACTAAAAAATCATAAAACAAAAAACTATGAATTTGTCCAGAACTTAAAAAAGAAATTCTGCTTATTGCTGACGGCCACACCAATCCAAAATCGTGTTGAAGAGATTTTCCATCTAGTTTCCCTCCTTAAGCCTGGACATCTCGGAAATGAATCCGGGTTTTCTGACAGATATAAAAAAGGGGACCGTACTCTTCAAGAGGATGAACATTTAAAGAGTCTCATTAACAAAGTGATGATTCGTAATAGACGGAGCGATACGGGTATAGAATGGACGAAACGTCACGTTAAGACAGTTTTAATTGATTTTAACGAAGCTGAAAGAGATTTATATAACAGCATCGATTTGCTCAAGGGGGACTATGATGAGTGGGCTAATTCAAGCTCCTTCTCTCTATTGACACTTCAAAGAGAAGCATGCAGCTCACGTGAAGCAGTATTTTATACCCTTAAAAACATGCTGGAAAAGAAGGAGAACCCGACAGCAGCTTTTGAAAATACAATTGGTACACTTATGAAAAAAGTAGAAAACGTGACAATGAACTCCAAGGCTCAGAAAGCATTGGAAATCATCCAATCGATCAATGATAAAGTGATTATTTTTACAGAGTACCGGGCGACACAGCTCTATCTTCAATGGTTCTTAAAACAGCATGGAATAAGCTCCGTACCGTTTCGGGGTGGATTCAAGCGGGGGAAAAAGGACTGGATGCGTGAACTCTTCCAGAAGCATGCCCAGGTGTTGATTGCCACAGAAGCTGGCGGAGAAGGAATCAACCTTCAATTCTGTCATCACGTAATCAACTTTGACTTGCCTTGGAATCCTATGAGATTAGAGCAGCGAATCGGACGTGTACACCGGCTCGGACAAACAGAGGATGTTCACATCTACAATTTCGCTACTAAAAATACTGTAGAAGAACATATCTTAAAACTTCTTTATGAAAAAATTAATCTCTTTGAACGAGTGATCGGGCAATTGGATGAAATCCTGACACGCCTGGATTTCCGCGACTTCGAAGAACACGTAACCGATATTCTCTCTTCGTCCCGATCAGAAGGAGAAATGAAGATTAAAATGGAGAATTTAACGAGTATGATTCAATTTGCTGAACAATTAAAGGAGGAGAAATCAAATGCAGCAGCACGAAATACATCGATTTCTTGAGAGATACTTCGTGGCTAATGGTTGTGACCTGGTTGCGAACGGAGATGGTCATATGACCGTCCAGCTCACGATTGAATTGGATAAGGAGCTGATGAACCGTCCATTCTACTGGCACTACCTTGAGAAAACGGGAGGTGTCCCAAATCCCATGACATTATCCCTTATTACGAATCCAGATAAAGCACCTGAAGAATTAAAAGGAGAACCTATTCACTTCGGTTCCCCCAGGTTACACCAAATCTTTCATTCAACACGAAATCTAGCAGGATATATACGTTTATATGAAAACCGGCACACACCAAGTGGTCAACAAATCCCACTTCATCCGTGGCTCGGGCTGAACATCAAAATATCGTATCAATCCAATCGTAAAAAAGACAGCATACGAAGCATCGGATTAAACCTGATCAATGGAGTCATTCAAGAAAACTTTCATTCGTCATTGATGTCCAGAAACTTGACTCCCAAGATTCCTGATTTCTCTTTCACTCTAACACCGATCATCAAGCCGAAAAGTGGGGTGAACCGAATTCAAACGTTTTTGTATGAAGAAATCAAAAAAGAACCCGTTGAATGGGCTGAGCAGGCACGAAAAACGTGGGAGGAAGATTTACAATTATTGAATCACTTTTATGGAGATCAAGAGGAAAAACCCGAATCCTATTTCTTGGAACAACAAGCATTAAAAGAACAGTATGAACCTAAAATTTCCATTGATATTATCAATGGCGGGATTTTTTATTTACGTAACAACAATTAACGGTAAACGGAGTAGGTGCTTCAGACGCTTACTCCGTTTAACTCCATACAAAAAGACTACCAATAAGGTAGCCTTATCCACACTATTTGTTTTTCTTAAACATGATCATGAAAGCATATGGGATGATCCCGAACCAGCGAAATAGGAATGGTTCTCGCTCATTCTTCCGTTGCTTCTTTATACTTTTACGTTCATGAGGTGATTTTTCATAATGTTGGACAAATGTTTGTGTTATGAATTTAACATAATCATTCACTGACATAAAAGCCCCACCTCCCGCTTTTATCAGTATGCCCTGCAAATAAGTAATTTATTCAGCTTCGTCCCCTAGATGGGGCAGTATGTCTTGAATAACCTCTTCTACGGTTTTATTGTCTGTATGAATGGTTATGGAACTTCCACTATCATATAATGGTAAGCGGCGATTGAATAAACTCGATAAACGTTCCTTGGAATTAGTTTGCACGAGTGGACGATTCTCATCCCCTTCTAAACGGGACCATAATGAAGCAAAAGGACAAGTCAGGTGGAACACAAAGTCCTGTTTACGTAAGATCTCCCGGTTCTCTTCCCTTTCAACCACTCCGCCACCCGTAGTGATAATCGCTTGTTCGTTGGCTAACTCAAGAAGTACCTCGCTTTCAAGATCCCTGAAATATTTTTCTCCATGCTGATTAAAGATCTCTTTGATAGGCTTTTTTTCTTTATTCTCAATGTAACTGTCCATATCAATGACCGGAAGATCCAGTTCTTCCCCAAGACGTTTTCCGATCGTTGTTTTTCCCACTCCCATAAATCCAATGAAGAAAATTGGTCTCATATTCTACTCCCAACTTATAATATGTTTTGTTTCCCTATTATACACAACCGTCGTTGGAAGAAAAACCTTCTCATCGCGTTTGAAAGTCACTTCCAATTGTATTTCATCCGGGTTTATCGACTCGCTGCGGGTCAGAATTTCACCATACTCACCTTTCAACTGTTTGGAAGTAAGTACCCCACTTTCCATCTCCAACAATATCGCATGGGACACACTCACGTTTCTTTCATAAATGTTTTTCATATTGGTCAAGTATAGGTACTTACTTATAAAAAGATCCTTTGCAGCAAACCCAATAGATAAAACAATCATCAGAAGCACTAAAGTATAGGGCAATATAAATCCCTTATTGTTAAGGCATTCCTTCCCCTTGTTGGGTAGAAAAATAAAAGAATTCCCCCTCCACTCTTTCTCCACCCACAAACTCCAAATCCAGATGCACCCCCTGGATAATGGAAGCAAAGCTAAATGAATCCACTGCCTGTAGAACGACTTCATGCCCTCGATTATTTACCCTCCTCCGAAGCGATTGATTATACTTTTCATACGAAATGGATTCACCATTCACCATAAAAGAGATCTTATCGGGAGTGATCTCAACACTTTCGCCTCTCCATAATTCATACCTCAAGCTTTCATTGAATAGATTCCATTCATAATAATGTGGAGGGACCAAATCATTCTTAATAGTAGAAAAACCATTCATGATGAGAGGAATGCATAGTGAAATCATGCAAAATATTGTAAAGCTTAACAGAGACTCGATTAATGTATATCCTTTATTATCCACCCATGGAGATACATACTTCATTAGGCCCGATATCTCTTTTTTGATAATGAACACACGCTTCTTCATTCCCTCCCCCTTTCCAATCAAGCTCATACCTGACTCCTCTATATATTCTTGAATGATCCACATACTCGTGACTGACGATTGCCTTCTCCACCCCTTCTTCAAGAAACTTCAACGCCTCTACTTCATATTGCAGTCCCTTTAGTTGAGAAGCATAGTGAATGAGAAACGGAATGAACATACCGGCAATCATGAGTATACAACTGAAAGCAACCAGGGTTTCCGGAAGTGAAAAGCCTTTAGAATTCTTGTACATAAAATCTCCCTTGTCCAATTTGAAACATGAGTTGAAGGATTGTATCCCCCATCATAAAATTCACCTTGCCGAATCGGTTCGTATTCCCATTGGGAAAGAAAGTGATGTCTTCCAAGCTGTTTGACGATATGTGAATGGAAGTTGAAAGTTCTCTCGAGACAACCGTCTGTCTCGTGATCGTTTTCGCAACGTATTTATTCGATAAGGGGTAAAAGGATAAAATAATGGGAACTTGATGACTGATGCTGTAGCTTTGGATCTGATAGAGGTCTGATCGAAGCTGGGAAAGGAAGAGGTCCTTTTCATTATGTCCTTTCATGGGAAGGATGGAAAAGCTGACCCATGAGAGAAGGGTCGTGAAAATCAATAAGACGACAAGCATCTCAATGAGGGTATAACCCGCTTCCCCCGTAATATTCTTCATTAATTAGAGGTCACCTTCCCTTCAGCATCAATGGTGATGGCACTACCGTCGGGGCAGGCTTTATAATCTTCATTTAAATACCCATCTGTGACAAGCATATCTATGGTGACCGGTAGTGAATTCCCATCCATTTTGTAGGCTTCAACCTGACCTTCCACCATGTGAACAAATGCCTCGCAGCCTTTGGAGTTAATCGAACTGCTTTGGTTGGTGACGTTGGGAATCGTAATAAAAAGCAAAACAGATATGACTAACAATACAATCATCATCTCGATCAGGGTGAAACCTTTTTCATTTTTGAGCATGATATTCCTCCTTGAGTTTTGGGTATGTGTTACTGGTGTGAATGTGAACAATGCATTTGCATTAATTTGCTGGTGAGCGCTGGCCTCGGAGGTATTGGCACTTTCTAGATATTTTCTAAATCCCCTGCATCATCTGAAATAACGGCATCATAATGGAGAAGTAGATTGCCATGATGAATAGACCTACAAAAGTAAAGATCATCGGCTGGATATATTTAAGCAAAGCATTGGTATTCTCCTCTAATTCTTGAAAACATATCTCGCTATAAAGTCGCAGTTCTTCTGACAACCGTCCATTGGATTGCCCGTGGTGGACAACGATGGATAACTCTTTTTGAAAAAACGGGAGCGATGAGAAGCATTCATGAAATGGCTTCCCTTCTTTTAATCCTTTCATCAATTTTTTTGAAATGTATTGTAACGTTGGTCGGAAGGATTGACTTTCAATGATGAGCAGTGACTCAGTGATGGATACTCCACTGGTGAGAAGAAAGCTTAATTCCCTGGCAAAAAAGTGTGAGTGACCAAGCCTTAAATAATTTGACAGATACGGAATTTTGCACAGGATGACTGAGATTTTAATAGGAGAGATTCTTTGTTTGAACAGGAAGAATAATATGGTGCAGAAAAAGAGTGATAGTAAAAATGTACTAAAAATCACCGGGAAGCTTTCGATGAAGTGTAAGAGGTACTTAAGATTCGCTGAAGGTTCGTATCCTATAGAAGTATACAAAGATTGAAATCTTGGAAATAGCACCTTTCGAAGTAAGACCATCATTAAAATAGCGACGATGATAAGCATTAAAGGATACTGAATGATCTGTTGTATTTTTTGCTGGTTTTTCCTTCTTTTTATAAGATAGTTTCCCGCTTCTGATAGAGTAGGGCCCATTTCACCATGATGCTCGGCGAAATAAATTTGTGCACTGACGTTACCCGGGATGTTAAGCTGCTTGTTGATGACTGAGGAGATGGACTCTCCTTTTTGCAGTGATCCAATCATTCTCTTTTTTAATTTGATCGTATTCTTTTCTTTAGGGAGCAAGAGAAAATCGATGGCTTCCGAAAAGCTATACCCCTTTTGAAGAAGGTCTCCCAGTCTTTTAAGGAACTTACCTTGATCATCGCTTTTCTTCATGAACCCATTTCCTATATTCAAGTTCCGAAACAAATCCTAGTGCCACCCCCTTATTGATTAGCGTCTGAAGTGTGTGGTACTGATGTTGTGCTCTTTCACCTTTCGCCTCTTTCAGCACCTCCTTCAAAGCACTTCCAGTTACAATTTCATATACCGATGCCATGTGCAGATTTTTTCCTCGATGGCATTTCCCACCACACTCTGCTTTGCAAAGCGGACATACTAACTTTAGCAATCTCTGGGCTGAAACGGCCAGCAGTGTCTGTTCAATGTCATGCCACTCAATTCCTAATTCCATTAAACGATAGATCGCCCCTTTTGCATCTCTCGTATGCATCGTAGAAATTACCAAGTGACCTGTTAAGCTCGCCCTTATTGCAATCTCCGCCGTTTCCCGATCCCGGATCTCCCCCACCATGATAATATCCGGGTCGTGCCGTAAAATCGCTTTCAAGCCGGTGGAATACGTTATCCCGGCTTTTTCATTCACTTGTATCTGCACCATATCCTCATGCATCTTCTCCACGGGATCTTCCAGTGTGATCACATTACGGTTCAAGGCTGCCGAACAATGATGAACAAGGGAATACAAAGTCGTTGTTTTCCCACTGCCAGTCGGTCCTGTGAACAAAATGAGACCATGGGAATACATCAGAAGAGCAAGTAATTTTTTTGCCGAGGAAGGATATAGTGACATTTTTTCAATTGGTATTTGATATTTTTGAGGGAGTATTCGAATGACGAGACTTTCTTTTAAATGAGTCGTTGGTAAGGTAGAAATTCTGAGAGATAGGGGTGTGTTTCGGACGGTAAGGCTGAAGGATCCACTTTGAGGTTTTCGCTTTTCTCCAATGTCCATGGAGGCCATGAACTTTAAATGGGCAATTAATCGTTCTGCCTGATCTGAGTCAATGGTCTGGAATGGAACCAATGCTCCCAGCTTCCTGAATTGAATCAAGTAATCTTTGGTTCTGGGTATTAAATGAATATCTGTTGCTTCACTGCTGAAAGCTTCTCCAATCATTGCTTCCGATAGGGATTCTACTGAGTGAAAAATAAATTTGCACCACCTTTCTGTTTTCCTAACTAAAGATATACGACATCAATTTACGAAATCCTTCTTTTTTCTTTCAAAAATTTTTCTTACCATATACTTATTTATTCATAGGTAAAAATTCTTTATGCATCGCAGAAATTACCAAGTGACCAGTGAAAATAATAGGACCATGTATTAAAATTTGCTGCATTAGATTAATACACTACAAATACACTGTGGCACGCTTTAATGGTAATGATTTTCTAATTCGAAAATGAGATTATTTCGAAAAGGCATGAGATTAATATCCTCTATATAGGTCGCTTTTCACTCAAAACGTTCAAAAGTGACAAAAAAAATGCTCCATAGATATAGAGCATCAAAATAGCTAATGTTTATTTAGATTCCTTTTCAAGCAATTCAATAATTTTATCTAATTTCTTGTTAATATCATCCTTATATATTATGTATTAGATTTTTCCTTTAGTAAGATTGGAACTATTCTTGCAGATTATAAAGATTTAATCAGGATGCTAGGCGGTGTATTTTTAGTCTTTATGGTACTTTTTCTAACTGGACTTTTTGTCCCAAAGTTCATGCTTAGAGAATTTAGATTTCAATATAATAAAAGAAATACTACATTACTTAAATTCCTTATTAGTAGGTATTTTTTTCGCAGCTGGGTGGACGCCATGCGTTGGCCCCATCTTTGGTTCTATTATGTACGCTAATATGGTAAATCCAACACAAACCTTCCTAAATATTACTGCATATTCTCTCGGTTCCTGTATTCCATTTATAATAATGGAATTGTTTATAGGGGAAAGTAAGAATGTTTTTGAAGTATTCCACCATCCTCATGAAAATTGATGGATATGTGATGATTATTATTGGGTTTATGCTTTATTTCGATAAGATGGTTTATTTTGCTATATAGGGAAAAATATTTAATATTATCTTCAAGGACCTATTAAGTTAATAGAAAAATCAGCCCCTAAGTTGAGGCTGATTTTTTATTGGCTGTAACAAAGAAAGTTTTCCCCTTCGAATTTTCCACTTCAAATTGATAAGCTTCGTCCACTTTTAATTTTCTTACGATGGTCGGAAAACCATATCCTTCAGTTAAATAATCCCAGAAGTACATCACATCCAAGGTCAGCTACAAGTAAATTTATTTTTTCTGGAATAGCAAAATGTGCACGCTGTGGATCTCCTCTATCAGGTAAACACGGTTATTCGAAAAGAGCAAATAAAGAATATCGTTCTCAAGGCTATATCTGCAACAGAAAAGTTGTTGGAGCATGTAATCAACGATCTATGGCAGAACGTTATATAGAGACTCAGTTCATTAAGTATCTAAACTCATTAAATATTCCCCCCCACATTGTTGATGACGTTACTTAAGAAGATGAGATTGATGATAGCCAAGATAGAATGAACTTATTAAATAAAGAATAAATGAAATTGATAAACGGAAGAAAAAGTGGCAATATGCGTGGGTTAACGAAATGATTAGTGATGAAGATTTTTCTGTTCGTATGGAAGAGGAAAATTCTAAAGAAGCGGATGTAAATAAGCAGCTCTCTTCTCTTCAACCAGCCGGAGAAAAAATGAACACAGAGGATCTTTCAGAAATTCTCCTAGACATTAAATCAAACTGGTACAAACTTGATGCCCTAGAGAAGAAAAAGTTGCTTCAAATGTTCACTAAAAAGATTGTGGTTGATCGAGTTAGTGATCAGTTTTAAACGCAGAGTCTAGAATCTGTGCCCCATTTATATATCTTATATTTATTGCCACTCTTTTAAAAAGATAATGAATAATTTTCTCCACTTAAAGCTAAAGCTAAACCCAAACATTGAAAGGAGGGATTTAAATGACTAAAAAAATCACAATGCTAACTTGCTCTTTATTATTGTTAACAATGATGTTTACAAGTTCTATATTTGCCTATAACGGTTATGAACAAGTTAATAATGACAATCTGGATAATGGCATCAGAAATGTAGCTACTGAAAATACAAATGATGATGATGACACGGATTGGGGATGGCTAGGTCTAATTGGGTTAGCAGGTTTATTAGGTTTGAGACGACGTCGTGATGAAAAATAGACAATTTCTTGACCAAATTTTAACTTATTAAGAAACTCCTTTCTCAACTCAAAATAATGTAATACTTGAAACATGTTCATGTGAAAATCCCATTTACTTTGAACATGTTTCTTCATTTTTCATTGCGTTTATCCGGAGTTGAGTGATTCCCCCCTAAAACCATTTCTTCTTATATTTAACTCTATGCATGGTCCTTTTAATATGACTGAGTGACCTGTTAAGCTCGCCCTTATTGCGATCTCCTCCGTTTCCCGATCCCGGATCTCCCCCACCATGATAATATCCGGGTCGTGCCGTAAGATCGCTTTCAAGCAGGTGGAATACGTCATCCCGGCTTTTTCATTCACTTGTATCTGCACCATATCCTCATGCATCTTCTCCACGGGATCTTCCAGTGTGATCACATTGCGGTTCAAGGCTGCCGAACAATGATGAACAAGGGAATACAAAGTCGTTGTTTTCCCACTGCCAGTCGGTCCTGTGAACAAAATGAGGCCATGGGAATACATCAGAAGTGCAAGTAATTTTTTTGCCGAGGCAGGATATAGTGACATTTTTCCAATTGGTATTTGATATTTTTGAGGGAGTATTCGAATGATGAGACTTTCTTTTAGGTGAGTCGTTGGTAAGGTAGAAATTCTGAGAGATAGGGGCGTGTTTCGGACGGTAAGGCTGAAGGATCCACTTTGAGGTTTTCGTTCATGAACTATAAATGGGTAATTAATCGTTCTGCCTGGTTTGAGTCAATGGTCTGGAATGGAACCAATGCTCCCAGCTCCCTGAATTGAATCAAGTAATCTTTGGTTCTGGGTATTAAATGAATATCTGTTGCTTCACTGCTGAAAGCTTCTCCACTCATTGCTTCCGATAGGGATTCCACTGAGTGAAATATAAATTAACACCACCTTTCTGTTTTCCTAACTAAAGATATACGACATCAATTTGCAAAATCCTTCTTTCATAGATAAAACTTCTTTATTAATCATGTGACTCCATTTAGTCATTCACACAT
Source organism: Rossellomorea sp. y25 (assembly GCF_038049935.1). NCBI lineage: Bacteria > Bacillati > Bacillota > Bacilli > Caryophanales > Bacillaceae > Rossellomorea > Rossellomorea sp. y25. The sequence continues at coordinate 2,979,267 of NZ_CP145886.1, forward strand.
TCCTTCTTCGCCCATATATATAAAAAGAATATAAACACAAAATTGAAAGTGGTGACGATACCCCATGAGTAAATACATGGATTACACTTCTCCTGAAGCACAATTCTTTTTTGATGTTAATAAAAGTCCCTTATTTAAAAAAGATGATCAGAACTTAATCAATATCTTAGGGGTAAATCAATTGAATACATTGGATAACAGCTCACTACTTGATATCTATTTAAGTAAACATAATTTTGTGGAACCTCACTATCATCAGAACGCAGCTGAACTGGTCTATTGCATTTCTGGTGGAGCTACTGTTTCCATGCTCAATCCATATACGAAGCAGGTTCTAAATTACCGTATTTCTCCAGGACAGGTGACCAATGTCCCACAAGGCTGGTGGCATTATGAGGAGGCAACCCAGGACCACACCCACCTCTTGGCCATATTTAATGCACCTACCCCAGAAGTAGTTTTAGGTTCTGATATCTTAAAATTCACACCATCAAGCGTCATGGCTTACAACTATTGTATGGATGAAGCTGAATGGATAAAAACTACAGAAAAAGTGAAACCAACCACCTACATCGGTCCCAGTTGCTTAGAACCTCAAAGGCATTCACCTAAACGACAGTCCCATTTCGCCTATTCCCCATACCACTATCAATACCAGCCGAACCCTTATTATTACCGTCAGTGCATTCCGAAAACCATTTAGAAAGCGGAAGGGAACTTTTTTTAAAACTATTGAATAGAATTTCAAAATACAACCATACTATATTTTGTAAAGACGACTCAATGGGCTATAGCCAAGCGGTAAGGCATCGCACTTTGACTGCGACACGCGTTGGTTCGAATCCAGCTAGCCCAGTTAGAAAAGCGGAAGGGCTTTGCTCAGAGGCGACAAGCATAAGATGAGGCACCCGGAAAGGCGTTTTTTGCCTTTTTGGGTGCCTTAGCTTATGACCTCGAGCCTCTAAGCCCTGGAGCTGGACAAATTAAAAGCGGAGGCGGCTTGCTCAGCCCCGACAAGCATAAGGCGAAGCTGCCATAAAGGCGGCTTTTTGCCTTTTTGGCTGCTTTGACTTATGACCTCGAGCCTCTAAGCCCTGGAACTGGACAATTTAAAAGCGGAGGCGGCTTGCTCAGCCCCGAAACCACATTGAAAAAGGCTGGCACTTTTCATAAAGTGCCGGCCTTTTTCAATACAACCATTTTTCCATTATACATTTAACTACTTTTCTTCAACGATCTGTTCTTATTCGCAAGGCTCTGTAATCCATCTGGATTGTAGCCGACCACCAGCTTTTTCCCGTCTGTTAACAAGGGTCTGCGGAGAAGTTTTGGCTCATCAATAATTAATTTGATCACTTCCGATAGAGGTAAATCGTTCACGTCTTTCCCCAAATCTTTGAAGGTTTGACTCCTTGTAGCCAATATTTCATCGAGTCCATCGGTTGTTAGGGATAGAAGCTCCATCAGTTCTTTATGTGTAGGCGTCTCTCTGAATAGATGTCTTTCATCAAAATCAACGGAATGTGCATTTAACCATTTTTTGGCTTTTCGGCAAGAGGTACAGCTTGGATAAGTAAAAAATGTCAGGTTATTCACTTTCATGACCTCCTTAAATTTAAACTTGCTTGTTTATGATTTGTTAAACATATTGTATATTAGTTGTATAACTTTTGTACAGTAATATCCCCTGGAAATTTGTGAACTTTTTTAAAACACTCGATCAATCAAGCTATATTAGGCTTTCCTTGCATATCCATTCTTTTTCTTGAAGCTTATAATAGAGTTATAACCAACAAAAATGAGGTGTTCCTTGAATGGATATGACACTGAAGGTTACAAGTGCACTTTCAGACCCTACCAGGTATTCCATTTACTTGTTCATTAGCGAGAGAAAACAAGAGGTATCGGTTCAAGACATTGCCGAAGAGTTTCATATTCACCCCAATGTTGCTCGACTACACCTAGCGAAGCTTGAAGAGATTCGAGTGCTGCAATCAGAATATGTAAAGACAGGTAAAGGCGGCAGGCCCGGCAAACGATATATCCCTTCTGAAGAAGTCGTGCAATTATCGTTTCCTCCTCGTGACTTCCGTTTACTTAGCAGTCTCACCATTGCTTCATTAGCTAAGCTTGGAGAAGAAGGTTTTAAGGCTCTGGTGGAAACGGGTTATGAGTACGGTAAAAGCCTGGTGAACCCCTACCTTCAAAGTCATAACCTATCCCTAATTGAATTATCACAAGCTGAAAAGTTACATATTTTATCGGAGATTAGCACATCAATCGGTTTTACTTTGGATGAGTCAATGACTGATGCAGATCAAATCAAGTTCCACTATGATCATTGCCCTTTTAATGAAAATGCCCAGTTGGAACCCATGTTCATATGCGGTTTACACAACGCCTTACTAAAAGGAATGTTTGAAACTCTATACTCTGTGGAAGAATTTAAACAAGAGGAAAATATGATAAATGACTGTTCCACGTGTAGATATCACGTAATCGTCACAAACTAAAAGCAAACGGATATTTACTTTTATGGTAGTATTCATTTATAATATTGAATGATGGACTTAGGGTGTAAAGGAGGGTTACATATGGATCGTATGTTTAGAGTTCTTGGATTTTGGACTGGTATTTTTGCTGTAATGTTCTATCTTGGTGATATGACCACGACATCATTAATCTTTTTAGGCCAAACAGGATTCTTCATTATGCTAAGCTATTTAAAACTGTCCGAACGTATGTATATTTATATTTTCGGTGCTTACTTAACAGTGTTCTTTGCTGGATTTACTTATTGGACGACCTTTATGATGACTCCGGGTGCAGGAGGACACTAAAAAAATTCCCTTTAGCTTATGGCTAAAGGGAATTTTTTTGTACAATTTAAAACCCATTCAAAAATGGATTTGAATCCATCTCACCTTCAATCGACGTTTCCGGTCCGTGGCCGGGTAGAACCGTCGTAGTCTCAGGCAACGTTAACAATTTGTCATGAATGCTTGTCAGCAGCTCCTTATGATTCCCACCAGGCAAATCGGATCGCCCGATGCTGCCCATAAATAACGTATCTCCAGCTAATACAATTTCACTTTCTTGTACATAATAAGAAATACTACCAGGTGAATGACCAGGCGTTTCAAATAATTGCAGCTGAAAATCGCCTATCGACAGTTTTTTTTCAGTTGTTAGTATGTAGTCAGCAGGCTTCAATCTAATCAGTTCACCCATCATGAACAATTGAGATCCATTTAATGCAGGATCTAGTAACCACTGAGCTTCTTTCTCGTGAACATATACAGGAATACCATAGTTGTCCCGTACTGGATCAACCGCTCCAATATGATCAAAATGAGCGTGAGTAAGGAGAATGGCTAACGGAGTTAACGATTGACTCTCCAACCATTGAATCAACTTCTCCCCTTCACCGCCTGGATCGATGACTAAGCATTCATTTTTTGTGTTCCACAGGATATAGCAGTTCGTTTGTAAAGGTCCTAAAGGAATTTGTTTCCACTGCACCGTTTCCACCTCCAATTGTGATACTATTATTGTAGCAGAACTTATGGCATCATAAAAATTTGGCAGATAAACCCGCCATAGAAGTTTCAAATTTTCGACCTCGACAAACAGAGGAAAAAAATATAAAATGTTAATGAGTGCATTTATGTACATATGATTATTAAGCGCAGTAGTAAATCGCATTTTAATGAAAGGGGTCATATAAATGGGTCTTGTAATTATTACAGCATTGGTTACATTATTAGCGTTATTTGCAGTAGTAAGCACTTTCAAAAACAAGAACGCTATGGGAATTCTTTTCTCACTGGCGACACTGGGTGTTTTTGGTTGGTTTACAATTATGACTGTCCTTCACTCTGGTTACCCAGGTGGTCATTAATCAAACAAATGAATGATAGTAAAAAAGCCTCCCGTTTCTTGACGGAAGGCTTTTTTACTATCATCAAGGGCACCCTAAGGTAATGTAGGCACCAAAAAGTACCCTATGGACTTTTATAGTGGGTACATTATAATAAATATGAATATGTAGCCCATTCTATTTGTAAAAGGATCACATCTTTTACATGTAAGGGATAGGAGGTTCATCGATGAAAAAATACAATATACCTGTAGAAGCTTCCTTGGAAGTTATTGGAGGCAAGTGGAAAGTCGTGATTCTCTGTCATTTGATTAAAAGCAAGCGAAGAACGAGTGAATTGAAAAAATTAATGCCTGGAATCACTCAGAAGATGTTGACTCAGCAGCTAAGGGAACTGGAAGCAGATGGAGTAATCAACAGAATTATTTATAATCAAGTTCCTCCCAAAGTGGAATATGAATTAACAGAATACGGCTGGTCTTTAAAAGGACCTCTGGATATGCTATGTGCATGGGGTGAACAGCATATAGAGAAAACCTATCCTGACAAAAGTGAAGTGTTAGTCGAAAGTGAAGAAGTATGATTTTCATAAGATAAAAGGGGTGAGTATCCTTTAAGGTACCCACCCCTTTTCCGGCTCTTAATGATCTAATTTACTCTGAACAGAAGATAACTTTCCTTCCATTGTCGTTTTCTTATCTCGACGGTCATCAATTCTGATATTTGTCGCTACCCTCTTGATTCCCTGTTTGAAAGGTGATTCATGAATGTCTTGAATGACCTGAAACAAAACAGGAAGTTCTCCCTCTATAATCGTATTCATTGGAGTAAGTTGAAAACGTATTTTCCCTTCTTCTTCATACCCCTTAAGAATTCTATGTAGATCCGCTACATAAGAACTTACACTTGGAGATTCCGTTCCGATTGGTATAACTGTAACATCTACTATTGCCATTACATATCTGCTCCTTCTTCTTTCAGTAGTTGAATGATGTTTGAGTTCGTCAAAACGATTACTTTCTCAAGTTGATTTCCATATAAACAATATTCCCCATTTGGTGAACATTGTATAGGCTCTAAAGGCAGGTCATCAAACAAAACGTCTTCTTTTCCCGAAACCGTGTCCCACTTCATCAATGAGAATGTTCCAGTGTACGTATCAAAAGAGCCTGGTTCATTTGCCTTGAATGTTATCAAATGACCCTTCCCACCTATCATATCATAATATGGGATTAACCAATCAGAATAACGGCTCAAGAGATCTACTGTGAATTCTGCCTGAATCTCACCACTTGAAGTGATGAATTGATACGTAAACGGTCCCTCTTCTTCCCGGGAAAAGATAGATAATAAAGAATCATCGAATTGATTAAAGTGGACACTGGAATCCACTATCATTTCTTTCCCCCCGTCGACAACATTCTGAGATAGCAGGGGAGCTGAAACGCTGATCTCATCCGTATTCCAATCTTGAAAAAGAACGGAAGAGTCCGAATGCCACTGTACAAATGGCTGTTCAACATCAATAGGATCCATTATCCCTTTTTCTACATCAATACGAAAGACTTGAAAGCTCCAATCTTCACTGAAGCTGGTCATTAACAAAGCATTGTCATCAAACTTGCTCCATGAGTGAGTTAATTCATAAGACGGGACATCCTCCTCTTGGAACAACACTTCGCCTCCCCTGTCAATAATAGTCACTTGCGCTGAATAAGATACAGGAGCTGAATGGATGAGTATTTTTTCCTTATCTGGTGAAATGCTTGCGCTCACATATGAAGATGGAATCTCGTAAATTTTCATATTGCTACCATCGTAAAGATTATAAATATAGAACGAGGTTTGACCATCCTCATTTTGCACGGTTAGAATTTCCGAATCCGAAAGCCAGCCGATGTTTTCTACAAAGCTGTCAGAGGTAAGAATTTCTGCAACGATCTCTTTCTTTTCAGTCTTCTCTTTCTCAGAGGGAGAAGTTTGAGTTTCTTCAGGTTGACAAGCTGACAACCAAAGAATACTCAACAGTAAACATATCAAAACACTTACCTTTTTGTTATTAATCATACCCTTCTCCCTCCCTCAATTTATTCCATATTAATAAGTACGTTTAAAAGAAGAAAATGTTTCAATTTCATTAAAAAAATTACAAAAATTCAAAAAAGTGATGACCGGATGTTCACTCGCACATCATTCGGGTCACCACAATCGGCTATTCTTTAAGTAGGATGATGATTTATTTTACTCCTGATTTTCACTTTCTACAATAGTTATTTTTGGAACATGCCAAAAGATTTTTCGAGTGATTTTTTATCATAAGTCGAATTTTATAGCAATCATGTCGCCTTAAGGCAAAGGACGCCTTTCCGGCATGTTCGTCTTATGCTTGCCGCCTCTGAACGAGCCGCCTCCGCTTTTGTTTCATCCAGCTCCTGCGGCTAGAGCCTCGACGTCATAAGTCAAACATGCCAAAAAGGCAAAGGACGCCTTTCCGGCATGTTCGTCTTATGCTTGTCGCCTCTGAACGAGCCGCCTCCGCTTTTGTTAGTACCACCGATAAATCGATACTAGGAAGATTCCGAGCATATCCTGGTAGATTTCGTTGAATTGAGAGAGAGGCAAGGGGTTTATACCTTTTCCTAACTCTATGGTAAACCCCGCTTTTTTGAATTCTTTAATAAACCAATCCTTGTAGCCCGCGTAGCTATCTATATATCTGACAGATTCATACCCGCTCACTCTGTTAAAATCCGCTGCCAACTTGGCGGCTTCCGGAGGTTCCAAGCCCTCGTAGCCCCAATAGAATTCTTTCCCTTGAGTGTGGAGGGCTAACAGCCGGTCAAACATTTCTTCTTGAGCCAGCTTAGCCATAGCGATTGTTTCAGGTTCTGAAAGAGGCTTATATCCTGGGAAATCTCTCGGAGCTGGTGATTTTTCTTCCTTTCTCCCTTTCTCCAACTCCCATTTGGCTGGAAATTGGTTATTCAGGTCTACTCCTCTTATATTTGCTTTCCATCCAGTAAAATCTGTACTTCCCCGATTGATTTCAATTAATTCTTTTCTTCTATCGACAGGTGGTCCGTTCAAAACGAGGTCCACTCCGTCCGGATTAACCATAGGTACAAACGAGATGGTCACCAACCCATATAAGGGAAGGGTCTGAATTCCTCTCATGAGGTTCCCATTCGTTAACGATAGCAAATAGTCATTAATAAACGTCATCAATATGGAGGTGGTAATCCATTCATTCGCATGAAAGGATGCATCTATGTGAACCTTTCTCTTTCCGGTACCCACTCTCATTTCAATGAGATCTTTTCCCAGTACACTTTCTCCTACTGAGTTTAACTTGATGAACGGATAGATCTCTTTTAGTTGTTTCACGTCATCCTCAAACGCTTTTGAACTATAGGCTTGTTTCCCATTTACTATCGGGGTAACGACTCTCGATGGCAGAAAAATACTTGAACCTATTTGCAAACTATTTGGATTGACTCCTTCGTTCAAGAGGAGTAGGGCGTCTACTCCTATATTCCGCTGCTCCGAAAGGGTCCAGAATGAATCTCCACTTTTAATTGAGTAGCTTTCTTTTCTAAATCCAGGGAGCTCTATCTCTGTCCCTATCTTCAATCCATTTGGATCAACAGAAGGGTTCGAATCAATGATTAATTGAATTGGAATATAAAACAGCTGACTGTAGTACCAAAAGGAATCACCACTGCGAACTTTCACTTTCATGAAGGAACCTCCCCATTCATATGTCCTTACTTACATGTATGAATGGTTCAATAATTCATGACAAAAAAAGCTTGCGAATCTCTTCGCAAGCTCTGTCTTACTTATTCTTCTTTACTTTCGGTTTCACCGTAAAAGCGAAGGAGGTCTCCATTGATGATCTTATCAGAGTATCCTAACTCCTCATTTACACGTTCTTTATATGGCTCACAGTATTTCATATCCGTTGTTTCTTCTGTTTCCTTATCCCAGCATTTTTCACCAGCAAAAACATAGTCCTCAGTAATGAAACGCCCATCACGCAGAATGGCAAGGTCTTCGTGCTGACTGGAGAAGAGATCTGAACCAAATTGGATGTCCTTCTTCGTGTCGATACCTAAAAGGTGCAAAATGGTTGGTTTCAAGTCAATTTGCCCGGAAACTTTAGAAATGGTCTTACCTTCCTGTCCAGGAACGTGAATAATCATTGGGACCTGTTGAAGCTGGGTGCTTACAAATGGCGTTACCTCTTTACCTAAATATTGACTCATCGCTTTATTATGGTTTTCAGAAATACCATAGTGATCTCCGTACATCACGATAACGGAGTTTTCATATAATCCTGATTCCTTTAAGTCTGTAATGAAGTTCTTAACAGCTTCATCCATGTAACGAACCGTTTGGAAATAACGATTGACCGTACCATCTTTGGAGGTGTAAGGATCAATTAGCTTATCTTCTTCATCTAATGTGAATGGATAGTGGTTCGTTAATGTAATCATCTTCGTACTGAACGGTTGAGGCATCTCTTTCATATGCTCGACAGATTGTTCAAAGAATGGGATATCCTTCATACCCCAGTTAACAGAATTCTCTTCCGTTACTTCATAATCCGGTAAAGAGTAGAAGCGTTCGTATCCTAAGGAATCATACATTATGTCACGATTCCAGAAGCTTTTATTGTTTGCGTGCATGGCCGTGGTAAAGTATCCATTTTCTCCAAGCTTTTCTGTCATGGATTCAAACTCATTTCCTGAATGAGTGAAGAATACTGCTCCCCGGTTCAATGGGTAAAGGGAATTATCGAGTATAAACTCGGAGTCAGACGTTTTCCCTTGCTGGGTTTGATGATAAAAATGATCAAAGTAGTAGCTTTCTCCAATAAACTCATTAAGGAAAGGTGTAATTTCCTGACCGTTCATTTCACTATTAATGACAAAGTTCTGAAGGGACTCGAGTGATACAATGATTAAGTTCTTGTCCTTTGCAACCCCGAACATTTCTTTATCAGGCTCGATGTAACTTGCGCGGACATAGTTATCAATATCCGCTAATTCGCTGCCGTCAGCCATTGCCCGTTGAGCGGAAGACTTAGATTGCAAGAAAATATCATACACATGATAATTATACGTTCCGATATTCTTTACTAACATTTCACGATCGAACGTTCTGGTTAGAAGCTGCGGTCTTTCTGATTCCGCCAAGCCCAGGTTAAAGAATACCAATGCCGTTGCAACCAGGAAATACGCACGTCGATTCGCCCGGCTGTAGTTTTGTAAAGAAAACCATGTTGGCTTTAATTTGATAATAAGGATCAATACAATGACATCTGTAAAATAGAATAAATCCTTCCAGCTCATAATGGCGCTGGCACTTGTGCCTAAATCAGAAAAATTGCTTGTTTGAAAAAGGACAGGGAGTGTCAGGAAGTCATCAAAAAATCGATAGAAAACAACGTTTCCGTATAGAACAAACGAGAGGACGAAGCTGGCAGCGATAATATATCGGGTCCGAGACTTATCCTTCTTAAGAAGTAACCCTACTCCGAAGATAAATAGTAAGAAACTCAGTGGGTTGATAAAGAGTATAAGTTCTTGAAGTGTACTCTCTATTTTTATATCAAAACTAGTTTTATAGACAATATACGTTTTAATCCAAAGAAGCAATGCAGCGATGATAATAAGAGAAGCTTTTGGTGTCTTTTTCAATTTCATTTAGTCAACCTCCTTGCTACAAACGGTTCGTTCGTATGTAACACATTCATGTAATGTTTTTATTGGTAAAATAAGGTAATTTTCAAAACGCAGCCTTGAACATCTTAATACTTTTTTTACAATACGTCAAACTCCATTTCACATTGTACGTGTACAATTAATATTTAAGTCTTATTCTCTTACCCATACTATTAGACGATTGAAACCGTTAAAAGTTTCAAAATAACTATATTTCTTCAAAACGGTTCTAATGTCCCTAAGTCTTAAGGACTACCAATTCATTGCTAGATTCACAGAAAAAAGAACCCTCCTTTTCAGGAAAGCTCTTTTTTCTTGAATAACTATCTATTTTGTTACCATCAGATTTTATTCTTTACTAACCAGGCTGCCCCGATCACTCCCGCATCATTTCCGAGGGTAGCGATACTCAAGTTAGTTGAAGTACGGACGGTTGGGAATGAGAACTGTTTGAAATATTTCACAACCGGGGTTAATAATATATCACCTGCTTTAGAAACCCCTCCACCGATGACGATCTTTTCCGGATTCAGTGCATTCCCTAAATTTGCGAGGGATAATCCTAAATAGAAGGCTAATTGATCAATGACTTCAATAGCAAGTGCATCATGCTCTCTGGCTGCATCAAAGATATCCTTTGCGCTGACTGTACCATGGGACTCCCTGATTTCACGAAGTACAGACGTTTTCGTTGTCGCATCCAGTTTTTCATTTGCGAGACGAACGACTCCAGTCGCAGAAGCAACCGTTTCCAAGCATCCTGTCTTCCCACAGTTACATTGGAATCCACCTTCTGGAACAACCGTAATATGCCCGATTTCACCACCTGCACCTTTCACACCGTGCACGACATCTCCATTGGTTATAACTCCACCGCCAACACCTGTACCGAGTGTCACACAAACGATATCCTTCGCGCCGTCTCCTGCACCTTTCCACATTTCACCTAATGCTGCGCAGTTTGCATCATTATCGATAACGGCTGATAAACCTGTTTCCATTTCAAGTAAATCCTTTAATGGTGTGTTCTTGTCCCAGCCTAAATTAACCGCTTCGTAAATGATTCCTTTTGCCATATCGACCGGTCCCGGTGCACCCATTCCGATCCCGATTAGTTTCTCTTTGGATTGATCTAATAGTTCCAGCTTCTTATCAATCGCTTTGGCAATATCTACAATGATATTCTTCCCATTCTCAGATTTATCAGTTGGGATTTCCCATTTATGTAAGAGCTCACCGTACTTATTCAAGAACGCGATTTTTGTCGTCGTTCCTCCTAAATCTACACCAACCAACCACTTTTCTGTCATCATTATCACCTGTCCTGTTTCTCTTTTTCAATTTCTATTTCATGTCGCAACAACAACAAAGCTGTTTGAAAATCCCTCGTGTCAATCAGCTGGGATTGATAAAGTTCTATTAATTCGCCTTCCATAAGTTGCAGGTCAGAAAGACGATGCCCAACATATATAATGGTCCCGTAACTTTTTAATAACTGCTGGATATCATAAATCGTTTTCATATCATACACCCTGCTTTCCATCATTCACATTAAAGTATAAGTGAAAATCCCCATCTTCTCAATATGCAGCTGTCAAATATCCATTATAGGTTCTTTCCCAAAGATTGTTTTATTACAAGTCCCTTTACGTAAAGGTTGTTGCTATCTTAGAGAAGAAAGTAATAGTTGATTTCCGCTACAGGATGCTCGCTTTCCGCGGGGCTGGCCCCTCGAGGTCATAAGCTAAATGGTCCAAGAAGGCAAAGAACGCCTTCTTAGGCCCATTCATCTTATCTTGTCGGGGCTGAGCAAGCCGGCTATTCCCGCAGGAGTCGAGCATCCTGCAGCGAGAATCAACTTTCTAAGCATGTATCCTTAAAAAATCCAGTAAAAACAAGAACTTTAGCAAACAACTTGAAGTGGTTAAAGGAAAATATCCCAATTGAGAAAGAACTATTTTAATTAGTTGGTTAATGACGACTCCCCTCACCATCGTAAAAAGATTTTTCGTTATAGAGTTTAATAGTGACAATAACAAAAATAGTGAGTCAGAATGTAGTAGCACAGAGTGGATTGTAGCGGAAGGCACTTGACTCCTGCGGGAAATAGAGGAAAGGTCGAGACCCCGCAGGGCAAAGCCTGAGGAGGCTCGACTTCCTCCCCGCGGAAAGCAAGTGCCTGGAGCGGAAAGGAACGGTCTACATTTTGTTCGCAAATCGCTGTTACAAGAAAAAATTATGAACAGAGCCTATCTAAAAAACAAAAAAAGATCTCCCTAATGGAATATCCATTAAGAAAATCTCTCCAACTTATATTAACGATCGGGATCTTTCGGGTGCAGGAATCGTGGTCTTCTGTTTTTTAAAGGCATAGGCGAACGCAGGAATACATCCCTGAATGCTCTTAAATTAAACGGAATAAATGGCCACATATACGGAATGTCAAAGGATTTCATTCTTGAAAGCATAATAATCCATAGCAGTATACCCACAACAAATCCATACACCCCAAATAATGCAGTACAGATCAACAAGAAAATCCTGACTAACCGATTTGCTAAGCTCATCTCATAGCTTGGCGTTGCAAAGGTACCGATCGCTGCAATGGCGAGGTAAAGAATGACTTCATTAATTAAGAGGCCCACTTCCACCGCCACTTGTCCAATCATTAACGCCGCCACGAGACCCAGGGCCGTTGCTAACGAAGAAGGGGTATGAATGGCAGCCATCCGCAGGATATCGATCCCGACTTCAATAATCAGAAATTGAAGAAATAAAGGAACTTCTCCTGCATCGTTGGGACCTACATACCTCATTGCTTCCGGCAATAGCTCAGGTTGGATCGCAAATAAATAATAAAGAGGCAATAAGAAAATCGAGCTCCAGACAGCGATAAACCTCACAAAACGAAGGTAAGCTCCTACAGACGGCTTGTTTCTATATTCTTCTGCATGTTGAAGATGATGCCAAAAGGTTGTAGGGGTAATCAACACACTCGGTGAACCGTCCACCATAATGATGACGTGGCCTTCGTATAAATGTGCGGCGGCTGTATCCGGCCTTTCCGTATACCTGACCATAGGATACGGATTCCAGTGCCTGCCTGCAATAAACTCCTCCAGAGTCTTCTCACCCATGGGAAGACCATCTGTGTCGATCTTCGAAAGTGCATCTTTGATTTTATGGACTAAATTTGGATCGGCAATGTCTTCGATATAACTGACGACTATATCCGTTTTTGATCTTCTTCCTATTTGCATATATTCCATTCGAAGTGAAGGGTCACGAACTCTCCTTCTAGTTAACGCGGTGTTAAACACAATCGTTTCTACATATCCATCTCTAGATCCTCTCACAACCCGTTCAATATCCGGTTCCTGTGGACCTCTGACTGGGTATGTTCTTGCATCAATCATAATGACCTTATCAATGCCATCCACCACAAGGGCTGTAGGACCTGCCAATACTAAATCGATCACTTGGTTCAGATCATCCACTTGTTCGATCTCTATATAAGGAATGTACGTCTTCAATAATTTTTCTAAAGTATCTTCTTCTAATTGCTCAGGACTAAGTCCCGATAAGAGCTTCATAAGATAATGCATAATATCATCTTTAACAAAGCCATCCACTAAAAACATCGCCATTTTTCTCTCAGCATACTCCAGATCCAATTGAATGACATCAAAGCTTTTGTCTACTGCTAAGGTATCCCTTAGATAATTGGTGTTTTCTTCAATCTGAGTAGAGACAGGCTTTTTCTTTTGTTTTGTCATTAGCCTTCACTCCCAATACCTTTACATGAATTTCCATCTTTACCATCCTAGACAAAGAAGCTAGAAAACATACATCCTATCATATTGATATCCTGCTCCTCATATTATTTACTAAATGGACATACTACTGGAGTGAACGAAATGAAACAAAGACTAAAAGAAGCCATGCCTTTTCTTGTCATCATGTGCATTGTTGCTCTTGGGATACAATTTATTTACAAGCCTCAAACAGAAGAGAGCATTATTTTTTTCCCGATAAATGAAAATGTTTCCTATGAATCTGCCACTACGATTCTGATGCTTCGACCCGAGAAGAAGAATGATCATTATGAGGTGAATTGGAAGGTGTCTTCAAAGCTTGATACACCGGCCTATTTGCGGCAGGATGTCGGCTTTTTATTTATGAACGGCAGATTGAAGGGACTCATGAATGAGTGGGAACAAAACACCGATCAAATTGTGGAGGAATCAACCATTAAAGGTAAAGAAAGCAGCCTCCTTCAAGCTGTTTCATTCCATTATTCAGAAATTCACGAAACAGAAACAGAGTTTACAAGCGCACAGAAAATGTCTGAAGATGCCTTGTATGTGATTGATTCAAATTTCAGCACGCTAAATGCCTTTCGAGAGCCGGGTACGGATGCAGAAAAAGAATGGAAGAACATTTTGGACAAAGTGACCTCGCAGCAGCTCGACTATCTGTGGGAAAAGGCGATCACTTCCATGCAAATCCCAGTTGAAGAGTATACATCCTTTCCATTAACCCAATTCCCCCAATTAGAAGATCAGCCTTTAGAAGGGTTCACTCAGGGAGAATGGGATCGTCTTATCGGAAACCTATGGGAAGGACTTTATAAAAACTATTATTTAGGAATTAAAAAAGAGGACGGCTCTGTCATTGAGTCAATAGACAGTGCCATCCCACTTATATTAGTGAAAAATGATCGAAAGGAAGTTCTCGTGTTACTGATTGATAAAAACGGAGAAGCTTCTTTACTTAAACAACAGATTTCCATTTAAGTGTTCTCCTGTAATTCTTTATAAAGTTTTTCATATTTTTTATCCTGCCTATTTAATTCATAGGCTTTTTTTGCATGAATAAGAGCTTCCTTTCTTTCCCCTGAATCAATCAGAATTAACGCAAGATTGTAGTGCGCCTCATGAAATTGTTCATTTTCATCAATCGCTGCTTTCAAATGATCTTTCGCAGGTGCTAATTTGTTCAGCTTGATTTCAGAATATGATAGGTAGAAATAGGTCTGAGCATTTGGTGATCCTTCCTCAACTACAGGGAGAAGAATTTTTTCAGCTTCCTCCCACTGTTGATTTGAAATCTTTTCTTGAGCCACACCATTCACCGTGTCAACGTCCCAAGAGGTTGGATCTGTACCAGTACCCCTCGACACAAGCACTCCTATAAGTACGATACTTCCCACCAGAAATAGTAATTGTCGGAGGGGACGGAGAGCATTTGGCAAGCTGACAATTCCTGCTGCGAGAAAACCTCCTATTAACCCACCGATATGCCCTGCATTATCAATTCCCGGAATCGTAAAGCCAAGGACTAAATTCAATAGAATAACCGCAATAATATTGGTGCCCATCGTTCTGAAGAAAATTTTTGGATACAATACACCGAAGTACAGCAGTGCACCAAAACAGCCGAAGATTGCTCCACTTGCTCCTGCAGAAAGATTGGATGTAAAAAGAAAGCTGGCTAGAGATCCCGTGATTCCCGATATCATATAAATGAATATAAATCGGATTCTTCCGAACATTTTCTCCACTGCCGTCCCCAGATAAAATAGGGCGAGTGTGTTCATAAGTAAATGCAGGATACCTATATGTAGAAAAATCGGGGTTACGAGTCGCCACCACTCTCCTTCAATCATGAGAGGATTATACTTAGCACCGAACTCAATCAGTGTTTGCGGATTCTTGCTTCCACCATTTAGTTCGAGAATAAAGAACATGATCAATTGGAGCGCAATGAAGAAATAGGTATAGAACGGCTTTCCTTTTTCAAACAGCTGTCTTTCCTTTTGTATCTGTTTGGAAGAAGCAGTCATGGCCATACTTTTCACCCACTCTACATTGGCTTCCATTACTTCTTTTGGGAGGTCCCATTCTCCTTCACTGAAAAAAGGGTCATGCCTAAGCGTTTCAACACTATGATCACCATGAAGAAGGAGAGGCCGGACGGTCGTCTTTTGATTGTTCATTGGTTCCTGGAACAACTCAGGACCTGAATCTACCGGTGGAAAAGTTGAGACATAGATATTCTTCACTTGAAGCTGCCTTTTCCCCAGGGACTTCCTGATTTTCTCTCCATTTACGGAGGTCAATTCCATATCCCGCTTGACCCAGTTTCCCCAATCTAAATCTTTTAGGACCAAACGAATGACGTTTGCTTCTTTTACCCCGGTGTTTTCCAGCCAAATTTCATCCTGATTAGGAGAGAGATTAAGAATTCGATAGTGTTTAAATTCAACCAAATAGTGAGCTATCTTCCAAAACAAATAATGATATCGTAAATCCACATCATCCACTACTTTCTTTTTAATAGATCCTTTGTCTATCCCTACTATACCGAACCCTTTCTTAAAGTGTAAAACAAAAAAGACTGCAAGAGAGGTTTTCATACCCACTCTACAGTCTTCTTTAGTAATCTCATCCCCTAAATGCACCTTGAATAAATCTTGAGCGAATACCAGGTACCCCCATCGCCGCTTTCACAGCAAATTTTCTAATGAGAAAGTTTCCGAGAAGTACATTTAACAATCGGTATCGATTTGGAATCAGAAAAAGAACCAAACCGCCAAGCACTAACCATTTTGTCCATCCGTTCATGATGATCCCTCCTGATAGTAGTTTGGATCATTATAGAGAAGCTTATCCCACTAAATTTTAAGGAAACGATATTTTCTTTCAATACCGTCAAATGAATATAAGCATAAGTACACCTGCAAAAAGACTTGACAGAGCATTTACAAACTCATTATTTACTAGAGGAATCCCTTTCACTCTTTCTGTGTAATGTCCACAATGAAACGATGACTCTGTTCGAAGTCCACAAACCGGACACCTATACTCCAGTTGCATGAACGCACCCAGAAGTGTATCCAGGATGTTCCCTAAAAACCCAGAAAGGAGAAGGAGCAAAAAGAGAGATAGATCCATATCATTCACCATAATCAGTGAAGCAAGTGAAATAAGGGCAGCCCCTAAGACTGCCGCTACTGTACCTATGATGGAAACAGCACCGGACGTGCCTTTAGGTACTCTCCTGAATGATCTTACTGAAAACGGCATTTTATGACTAAGAGGGCCGATTTCAGAGGCCCATGTATCAGCATTTGCCCCAGCGATTGACGCAATGAAGGCTAGTGTCCAGACTTCGTTTCCCGTAATACTAAATAAAATGGCAAAGATGGCTGCAGGACCTCCGTTAGCCAATACCTGCTGCCAGTCCCTGATGGACGTTTTGGCTAAACGTTCTTCTATTCCTATCTTATTCTTCTTAAAAAGACGTGACCAAACACTTGATGACAGAAAGAATACGCCTAGTATAAACAGTCCCTCAAAGCCGTATGAATAGCCAATTGCAATGCCTATCATTATGGCCATTACAGCGCCTGAGGGACTTAAATTACTGGTTTTCCATCCTGCTGTGGCGATAGAGCAAATAAAAAGCAGAACAAAGAAATACTCAGCGGCCACAATCGATTCGTCCTTTTTCCGTCAGAATCGTTCCGACGGGTATGTCGAATGATTCGATCGGCAATGCCCCGACCATTTGCTCTTCAAAGGCAAGTGATATCGTAATACCTGAATAGGCTGAGAGTAGCCTGTCATAGTATCCCCCTCCGAATCCCAGACGATAGCCAGTTTCCGTATAAGCAAGACCTGGAACAATCATCAATTCAATAACGTCATTATTTACAGCGGTTGACTTGATGGGATCTGGTTCATATAAATCAAAATAGGATTGTTCGAGCTGATGGAAATCACGAAGCTCATAGAATACTAATTCACGTTTTTTTGGAAAACACTTCGGAACAACTACCGTTTTCCCTTCCTCCCAGCCACGCTTGATGATATTCCACGTATTGACTTCCGGAGGCTTTGAAATGGTCACCGCGACGGTGTCGCTCTTTTTCCACTCAGGAGATTCAAAAAGTAATTGTTCTATTCTAAAACATTTTTGTTGAAACGTTATATGATCGATTAATTTTAATGATTGAAGCTGAAGATTCCGTAGTTCTTTTTTAGACATAATATCCCTCCATGCTTACTATACAGATATTATTTTAATGGATTCTCTATGTAAAAGCGATGTTGTAACCGTTTTGAGCATAAAAAAAAGCAGCGGATAAAATCCGGCTGCTTATTTCGTTTCGCGGTGAAGAGTCACACGCTTTAATTTCGGGCAATATTTTTTTAGCTCTAGACGGTCTGGGTTGTTACGCTTGTTCTTAGTAGTAATATAGTTACGCTCACCAGTTTCTGTGCAAGCTAAAGTAATGTTTACACGCATTATTATTTCCCTCCAAACATATACATCTTCTACTATTCATACGACTTTTCTATAATATCACTTTTCTTTTGGAAATGCTAGTCCGTTTTTTATTCTATCGCTTAAATTTGAAACCTCTTCTTCCATTGCCCCTTCAATGGCATATACTTTGCCTTGTTTCACTTCAAAAGGCTTGAATGAAAAGTCTAACATATAGACCATCATATTGAGGCCATTGGTGATCGGATAGTAGTAAAGGCTTCCATTATTTAAGGATCTTTTCCATAGCTGCAAACCTTTCAGATTAAGAGGATAGATGGATTTCTTAACAGACGCAGCGCAGGAAACAATGTTGGTGATGGCAACAAGCTTACCACTGTAATTCCAGAACGTATCCTTCGATAGTGACAGAACCCCAACCCCATCTTCCTTACAAGCCAACCATTCAATTAAAAAGAAAACCTTAAGGTGCCTGCTTTCTTTCGTGGTATTTTCCATTTCGAATGCAAAGGATTCTCCCCATCCTTCCAACCCTTCGTTAATGTTTACACTTATACCGGTAAGGGAGGTTAATTTCTCTGAATAAAGGGGTACATATTCATTATTCCTGCACCAGGCTATTCCTTGGATATGGAACTTTTCATTCGGATTGTCCTTCATTAGCCTCTACACCTTTTGCCAGATTTTTATTTTCATTCCATAATATCTGGCAAGCTCCCTTGCCAGATTTCGTCTGTCAGCCTTGGAATAAATGATGAATCCTCTTTTCGGATCACTAATGATTTTCGTTCGTCCTCCATCTCTATGATCGAAAACAACTTCTTTCTGACTGGAGGAAGAAGGAACGGTTTCCAGTAATTTAGCCAGTACGAATGGTTTCTTTCCATTTGGACACGCTACTTGGAGCCTGGTGATAAACGGCTCCATAAAGTCTTTGGAGTGGTGAAAGCCTTTTTTTATGGAGGGTGGGGCGTACTGACCCTTCATGAGATCATCACGTGCGCTTTTATATTCTTCAGGGTTTCCAATATCTCTCCAATAGGCATTCGTTTTAAATACATAGACTTCCTCATTATTTAAAAGCAGCTGAGGAATGAAATCCTGGCTGAAATCCCTCGCTCCTAAGTGGGCATAACGATCAAGCAGCCGTGGATCTAACATATATACCCCTGTGTTCACTTCATTTCCTACCCACTCTTCCGGCTTTTCAATAAAATCAACCAATTTACGATTTTCGTCTGTATGACAAATCCCATACTCTTTTGGGTTCACTACTTCTTTTGAGACGACGGTCATAACCGCTCTTTTCTCATAATGGAATTCAATGACTTTATCAATTGGAATATTAGTGAATGCATCTCCACTTAACACTAAAAACGGTTCACGCAGCCTGTGCCTGGCGAGAAAGATCCCTCCTGCTGTTCCAAGCGGCTTTTTTTCATCCAGATAGGTAATGTTCACATTGAACCGTTTTCCATCGCCAAAATACTCTTTAATCGTTTCACTTTTATAACAGGTTGTGATTAGAATATCTTTAATTCCATAGGACCTGAGGAGGTTAATGCTGTATTCAAGAATTGGCTTATTCAGAATCGGAACCATTGGCTTTGCAATCGACATTGTATAGGGTCTTAATCGCTTGCCTTCTCCACCTGCCAATATCACGGCCTTCATCTTTTTATGCCTTCTACTTTTGATTGTAGAAGTACATCATCGTACACGTGGATGGTTTGATCCGCGATTCGATCCCAGCTAAACATGGATTGGGCCATTTTGAAACCGAGATTTCCTAGCTGTTCCGATTTTAAGGGATTTTCAATTAATGAGACCAATTGTGTATAAAGACTTTGTTCATGATTGGGCTCAAATAATAAGCCGGTTTGCTCATGTTTCACGATTGATTTCAGTCCTCCCGTATTTGATGCCACCACCCCTTTACGGAAAGCCATTGCTTCCAGTGCAACAATGCCGAATGGCTCGTAAAGGCTTGGAAAGATCACGGCTAAACAATTCTTCAAATAGTCATTCCGCTCCCTATCGGAAATGTATCCGATGAAAGACACACAGTCACTCAATTCTTCTTGGTCTACCACTTGACGATAGTGCTCTAGCATTGGACCTTTCCCAGCTATGATAAATGAGATAGTAAATCCTTCTCTCTTTAACTGTGAGGCTACGCGGATAATCGTGTCGAATCCTTTTTCATGAACCATCCGTCCGATTGAAAAGAAATACGGAGTGGAGCGCTGTTCAAAGCTATAAGGAGAAGATTGATCGAGTTTCTCCAATTCCACACCATTTGGTATCACCGCGATTGGAGCTTCGATGGTAAATAAGCTCTTGATTTCCTCTTTCATATGCTCGCTGCACACGATAAGATGGTCCGATGCACCAATAAGAAGCTGCTCTTCCCGGTGAATCTTGTGTTGCAAATCGGTATAAATCCCCTGATTACGTCCATGTTCCGTAGCATGAATGGTTGTGATGAGCGGAACCCTATAATACTCTTTCAATTTCATCGCTGAAGTGGACACAATCCAATCATGGGCATGAATATGAGTGATTCTTTCATCTTCCATCAGATCATGAGCGTAATGAATGAACGCCTGATTTAAATCAAATACCCACTTAAAGAAATCTTCTTCATATGGATGTAATGGGTGTACACGGTGAATCGTAACCCCTTCCATTTTCTCAAGTGACAGGGCATCATTTGCTTTGGTCGTAAGAACGTGTACCTGTTTCCCTTTTTTCACAAGATTATTAGCCAGATCATACACATGCCTCGAGAGTCCCCCCACAATATTCGGAGGATATTCCCATGAGAGAAGGAGAACAGAATCCTGTTTCTCCTCCTTTTCTTCTGCATTCCCTGCGAAGAGCTTTTCAAGGATTTCATCAGACGGAAAGGGAACGACCCTTTTGCGATGAAGGAATAAATGTTCATCCTTCTGCCCTTCCAGTATCAAATCAAGTAAGCTGTCAAAGTGAACAGACGTCAAGCCATTTTGAATATTCAAACCTTCGAGGCTTGCTACCCATTCCCTCAGCAGTTGATGTGTCCACTCTGTCGGTTCTGCCGATGAATACAGATTGTCAAGTTTCTCTTCCATACGATGGACCATTCGAATATTCTTCATGGCCGTGTCAGATAGAATCGGGGTTTGCTTCTCCATTCCAAGATATCCAAAACCTACTCTGGAAAGAGCAGTAGAAGATTCCATCTTCTCCTCTAATGAGTGTGTGAACTCTTTGGTATTTAATTCAGCGTAGCTTTCTCTATTCTCTATGAAAACAATCGAGAGGGAATGACCGTTCTCTTCCAATGCTCCTATTCTGCCCTCTGAAACCGGTATTAATTTTAAGCCCCTTGGTGTTCTGATTACACCGCTGTCACGTTCTTTTTCACTATGTTCATACGAATAGGAGGAGATAAATGTGTATTCGATTCCTTGCTTAGTAAGGTATAAGTCAATACCCGGTACATACGCTGCCTGTGGTAACCAAAAAACCTTTGGAATCATTTGAAAATACTGCTTATACAACAATGTACTCATTCGAACCTGAGATTCGATCGCTCTCGGGGTCCTGTAGTGAGTCAATGGGAATGAGCTTACCGTCGTAGGGATCACAGTGGCTTTGCCTTCAACCACCAGAGTCTTGTAGGCTTGTACGAAATTCATGTCATGGGTTGACCATTGAGAATAAATCAGCTGCCATTTACTCTTTTCATGCGGCTCGGCTTGCAGAAGGTTGGCTTGAATGATTGAATGGGCTTTCTCTTTAAACTCTTCACTCATAAAAAGTGAAAAGAGGGTAGGGTTCACCACAACAGGTATTGGGGATGCTTCATTTCGTTGAAGGAGATCTAACAGTGCACTATTTTCGATAAGTATAGAAGTGAGAAGATCTTCCCGTTCGTTACATTGTGAAAAAGTCAGTTCGTTAAATTGTGGATATATAATCACTGCCGACGGTCCTTTCATGCCTTTTCCTCCTGATTCATTACATAATACGAATAGGTGCTCACATGCTCCACCCATTTCGGCTCTTTAATTAATCCTTGCTCATATTCAAATAACTCTTTCATACTATGATACTCCTGATGATGGGACGTTCTTGGGGTGTGGAGTACATTGGAACGAGTGAATGCAACAAAGTCACCGGACGGTAAGCGCAATCCAATTTCCATACAGTAGCTTCTGTTTTCCTTTAGACCATTTACAAACCAATCACTCTCCGTATGGGGAACATATGAATCTGTGTATGTGTGGTGATTATGTCCGTTAAAGGAAATCGATGTAATATCATACAAACGAAGGACAAAAGGTTGAGGGTCATGATTCATTTTAAAATGACTTTTTACTTGGCGAATCCATTCTTGAGTAATGTTCCAATAGCAATAGATTCGGGATGACGTTGAGAACATCATCGATAACTCAGTGGCACGCGGATTTTTTGCACGGCGCTTAGGCATCTTCCTTCCAAAAGAAGCTCTCCCTACACGCTTTTTCGGCGTTGTCGGCTCCATCACTTCTACCTGGGCAACCTCACTTCCAGATGAACTTTCAAGAGCCTTCTGATACTTCACCCACTGATATTGAACTTTCCCGACGGTGGTATTCAGCTCTTTGGCAATTTTCCTGAATGATACTCCTTGTTCTTTTAACCGAATGATTTCTGTGATCAAAACAATTCCTCCTAAAGAGTAACCAAATATTATATAATTTCAATCTAAAAATTATGACAATTATCTATGAATTCATCGTAACACCCTATTCAAAAACCTACAATAAACGCATTTTGTCGTATCTTGTTAAACGTGGTGATAATGGGGTTTATCATGCATTTTTTTTGCAAATTATTATGCTGAAATGATAATAAAGCGATTACATTTTTAGAACGACAAGATTCTTTCATAATTGCCCAATGGAATTCGACAAAATATTGGTTAAATCCACAAATTTATCCTTCCATCTTATAGAGATAAGCCACTATCTATGCTATAACTAAAGAAGAATAATACTGCATGAGGTGATTTAGTGGATTTACTATTCATCGGATTAGTAAGTTTCTCAATCCTATTACTAGTCATTTCGTTTTTCCAACGGGATAGGTATCGAGATATTGAAAAAGATATGGAAGAATTATCAATTAATTTCCTTCAGGAACATTATCAGTTAAAGAAAAGAATACGGGTACTGGAAGAAGAGCTGATGGTGGATGGCGATGCCCCTTTCAAAAGGGCAACCCCTGCCAGGAAACCCATTCACGAGGTTGTAAAAAACCAAGTCATTGCATTATACCAACAAGGAATACCTGTCGAACAAATCGCAAAGCAATCTGCACTTTCTAAATCTGAAGTCCAGCAAATTATTTCGAAGCTATAATATAAGATTCATTCATACTTCATTCAAGAAATCGAACAATCATAAAAAAAGCTGCCCTGGTTATGGGCAGCTTTTTTCATCTGAAGACTATTCATTCAAGTCGTAACGACGACCTTTCACAAGATAGAACACACCTTCTGCAATGTTTGTTGAATGATCCGCAGCTCTTTCAAGGTATCTGCAAATGAAAGAGAGCTGAGTAATCTGAGCCGTGAATTCAGGTTTTTCTTTATTGAGTGTCAGAAGCTCTACAATCGTTTCACCATATAAGTCATCAACTTTATCATCCATATCAGCAATTCTCTTCGCTTTCGCCACATCTTCCTCGACAAACGACTCCAATGTGAGCTGAATCATTTCAGATGTTAATGCGTGCATTTCCTTAATATGATGAATCGGTTTGATCAGAGGTTCATTCCCAATACGAATCGTTGATTTCGCTACATTTACAGCGAAATCTGCGATTCTTTCCAAGTCTGAAGCGATTTTGATTGCTACAATGATTCTTCTTAAATCTGTTGCGACCGGCTGTTGTTTAGCTATTGTCAGAATGGCTAAATCATTGATTTCCTCTTCCAGATCATCGGCTTTTTGGTCACCTTCGATAATGGCAAGTGCCGTATCAACATCCTTCTCTTCCAAAGCCACAATACTTCTTTCAAGTGCAATCTTTGCAATATTCCCCAAGTCCATTAGTTTGGTTTGAAGTTCTTTTAAATTCGCATCAAATTGTCCTCTTACTGCCATGATTATGCCCCTTCCTATTTCAACACTTTAGCTTCTCAATAGTAGGAATTAAACACCTATTGGTATTTATCCTTCTTTGAATGTGAATTATCCGAAACGACCAGAAATATAGTCTTCTGTACGCTTATCAGATGGAGTAGAGAAGATTTTATCGGTTTTGTCAAATTCAACTACTTCCCCGTTCAGGAAGAAGGCTGTGCGATCAGAAATACGTGCAGCCTGTTGCATATTATGGGTAACAATAATAATACTGTATTCTGATTTCAACTCTTGAACAAGTTCTTCAATCTTTAATGTAGAAATCGGATCAAGAGCAGAAGTAGGTTCATCCATTAGAATGACATCCGGCTCAATAGCAAGACATCTTGCTATACAAATACGCTGCTGCTGTCCACCCGATAATCCATATGCATTTTGATTCAGACGATCTTTCACTTCATCCCAAATCGCTGCTCCCCTTAAGCTTTTTTCAACAATTTCATCCAGAACTTTTTTGTTTTTAATTCCGTGGATTCGTGGACCATATGCTATGTTGTCATAAATCGACTTCGGGAACGGATTAGGTTTTTGGAAGACCATTCCTACCTTGGTTCTTAATTCCTCAACTCGGTAATTACGATCAAAAATATTACGCTCACGATAAAGGATATCACCTGATGTTTTTACACTTGGGATCAGCTCGATCATACGATTCAGTGTTTTAATATAAGTGGATTTACCACAGCCTGATGGACCAATGATTGCCGTCACTTCATTTTCCATAATATCTAAATCAATATTTTTTAACGCATGATTTGTACCGTACCATAAGTTTAGCTGCTTTGTTTGATATACAGGCTCTTTTCCCACTGAACTTTTGCTCGTACCTCTTTTATTGTTGTTCACCATTGTTGTTTTAAATGAAAATGTTTCCTATGAATCTGCCACTACGATTCTGATGCTTCGACCCGAGAAGAAGAATGATCATTATGAGGTGAATTGGAAGGTGTCTTCAAAGCTTGATACACCGGCCTATTTGCGGCAGGATGTCGGCTTTTTATTTATGAACGGCAGATTGAAGGGACTCATGAATGAGTGGGAACAAAACACCGATCAAATTGTGGAGGAATCAACCATTAAAGGTAAAGAAAGCAGCCTCCTTCAAGCTGTTTCATTCCATTATTCAGAAATTCACGAAACAGAAACAGAGTTTACAAGCGCACAGAAAATGTCTGAAGATGCCTTGTATGTGATTGATTCAAATTTCAGCACGCTAAATGCCTTTCGAGAGCCGGGTACGGATGCAGAAAAAGAATGGAAGAACATTTTGGACAAAGTGACCTCGCAGCAGCTCGACTATCTGTGGGAAAAGGCGATCACTTCCATGCAAATCCCAGTTGAAGAGTATACATCCTTTCCATTAACCCAATTCCCCCAATTAGAAGATCAGCCTTTAGAAGGGTTCACTCAGGGAGAATGGGATCGTCTTATCGGAAACCTATGGGAAGGACTTTATAAAAACTATTATTTAGGAATTAAAAAGAGGACGGCTCTGTCATTGAGTCAATAGACAGTGCCATCCCACTTATATTAGTGAAAAATGATCGAAAGGAAGTTCTCGTGTTACTGATTGATAAAAACGGAGAAGCTTCTTTACTTAAACAACAGATTTCCATTTAAGTGTTCTCCTGTAATTCTTTATAAAGTTTTTCATATTTTTTATCCTGCCTATTTAATTCATAGGCTTTTTTTGCATGAATAAGAGCTTCCTTTCTTTCCCCTGAATCAATCAGAATTAACGCAAGATTGTAGTGCGCCTCATGAAATTGTTCATTTTCATCAATCGCTGCTTTCAAATGATCTTTCGCAGGTGCTAATTTGTTCAGCTTGATTTCAGAATATGATAGGTAGAAATAGGTCTGAGCATTTGGTGATCCTTCCTCAACTACAGGGAGAAGAATTTTTTCAGCTTCCTCCCACTGTTGATTTGAAATCTTTTCTTGAGCCACACCATTCACCGTGTCAACGTCCCAAGAGGTTGGATCTGTACCAGTACCCCTCGACACAAGCACTCCTATAAGTACGATACTTCCCACCAGAAATAGTAATTGTCGGAGGGGACGGAGAGCATTTGGCAAGCTGACAATTCCTGCTGCGAGAAAACCTCCTATTAACCCACCGATATGCCCTGCATTATCAATTCCCGGAATCGTAAAGCCAAGGACTAAATTCAATAGAATAACCGCAATAATATTGGTGCCCATCGTTCTGAAGAAAATTTTTGGATACAATACACCGAAGTACAGCAGTGCACCAAAACAGCCGAAGATTGCTCCACTTGCTCCTGCAGAAAGATTGGATGTAAAAAGAAAGCTGGCTAGAGATCCCGTGATTCCCGATATCATATAAATGAATATAAATCGGATTCTTCCGAACATTTTCTCCACTGCCGTCCCCAGATAAAATAGGGCGAGTGTGTTCATAAGTAAATGCAGGATACCTATATGTAGAAAAATCGGGGTTACGAGTCGCCACCACTCTCCTTCAATCATGAGAGGATTATACTTAGCACCGAACTCAATCAGTGTTTGCGGATTCTTGCTTCCACCATTTAGTTCGAGAATAAAGAACATGATCAATTGGAGCGCAATGAAGAAATAGGTATAGAACGGCTTTCCTTTTTCAAACAGCTGTCTTTCCTTTTGTATCTGTTTGGAAGAAGCAGTCATGGCCATACTTTTCACCCACTCTACATTGGCTTCCATTACTTCTTTTGGGAGGTCCCATTCTCCTTCACTGAAAAAAGGGTCATGCCTAAGCGTTTCAACACTATGATCACCATGAAGAAGGAGAGGCCGGACGGTCGTCTTTTGATTGTTCATTGGTTCCTGGAACAACTCAGGACCTGAATCTACCGGTGGAAAAGTTGAGACATAGATATTCTTCACTTGAAGCTGCCTTTTCCCCAGGGACTTCCTGATTTTCTCTCCATTTACGGAGGTCAATTCCATATCCCGCTTGACCCAGTTTCCCCAATCTAAATCTTTTAGGACCAAACGAATGACGTTTGCTTCTTTTACCCCGGTGTTTTCCAGCCAAATTTCATCCTGATTAGGAGAGAGATTAAGAATTCGATAGTGTTTAAATTCAACCAAATAGTGAGCTATCTTCCAAAACAAATAATGATATCGTAAATCCACATCATCCACTACTTTCTTTTTAATAGATCCTTTGTCTATCCCTACTATACCGAACCCTTTCTTAAAGTGTAAAACAAAAAAGACTGCAAGAGAGGTTTTCATACCCACTCTACAGTCTTCTTTAGTAATCTCATCCCCTAAATGCACCTTGAATAAATCTTGAGCGAATACCAGGTACCCCCATCGCCGCTTTCACAGCAAATTTTCTAATGAGAAAGTTTCCGAGAAGTACATTTAACAATCGGTATCGATTTGGAATCAGAAAAAGAACCAAACCGCCAAGCACTAACCATTTTGTCCATCCGTTCATGATGATCCCTCCTGATAGTAGTTTGGATCATTATAGAGAAGCTTATCCCACTAAATTTTAAGGAAACGATATTTTCTTTCAATACCGTCAAATGAATATAAGCATAAGTACACCTGCAAAAAGACTTGACAGAGCATTTACAAACTCATTATTTACTAGAGGAATCCCTTTCACTCTTTCTGTGTAATGTCCACAATGAAACGATGACTCTGTTCGAAGTCCACAAACCGGACACCTATACTCCAGTTGCATGAACGCACCCAGAAGTGTATCCAGGATGTTCCCTAAAAACCCAGAAAGGAGAAGGAGCAAAAAGAGAGATAGATCCATATCATTCACCATAATCAGTGAAGCAAGTGAAATAAGGGCAGCCCCTAAGACTGCCGCTACTGTACCTATGATGGAAACAGCACCGGACGTGCCTTTAGGTACTCTCCTGAATGATCTTACTGAAAACGGCATTTTATGACTAAGAGGGCCGATTTCAGAGGCCCATGTATCAGCATTTGCCCCAGCGATTGACGCAATGAAGGCTAGTGTCCAGACTTCGTTTCCCGTAATACTAAATAAAATGGCAAAGATGGCTGCAGGACCTCCGTTAGCCAATACCTGCTGCCAGTCCCTGATGGACGTTTTGGCTAAACGTTCTTCTATTCCTATCTTATTCTTCTTAAAAAGACGTGACCAAACACTTGATGACAGAAAGAATACGCCTAGTATAAACAGTCCCTCAAAGCCGTATGAATAGCCAATTGCAATGCCTATCATTATGGCCATTACAGCGCCTGAGGGACTTAAATTACTGGTTTTCCATCCTGCTGTGGCGATAGAGCAAATAAAAAGCAGAACAAAGAAATACTCAGCGGCCACAATCGATTCGTCCTTTTTCCGTCAGAATCGTTCCGACGGGTATGTCGAATGATTCGATCGGCAATGCCCCGACCATTTGCTCTTCAAAGGCAAGTGATATCGTAATACCTGAATAGGCTGAGAGTAGCCTGTCATAGTATCCCCCTCCGAATCCCAGACGATAGCCAGTTTCCGTATAAGCAAGACCTGGAACAATCATCAATTCAATAACGTCATTATTTACAGCGGTTGACTTGATGGGATCTGGTTCATATAAATCAAAATAGGATTGTTCGAGCTGATGGAAATCACGAAGCTCATAGAATACTAATTCACGTTTTTTTGGAAAACACTTCGGAACAACTACCGTTTTCCCTTCCTCCCAGCCACGCTTGATGATATTCCACGTATTGACTTCCGGAGGCTTTGAAATGGTCACCGCGACGGTGTCGCTCTTTTTCCACTCAGGAGATTCAAAAAGTAATTGTTCTATTCTAAAACATTTTTGTTGAAACGTTATATGATCGATTAATTTTAATGATTGAAGCTGAAGATTCCGTAGTTCTTTTTTAGACATAATATCCCTCCATGCTTACTATACAGATATTATTTTAATGGATTCTCTATGTAAAAGCGATGTTGTAACCGTTTTGAGCATAAAAAAAAGCAGCGGATAAAATCCGGCTGCTTATTTCGTTTCGCGGTGAAGAGTCACACGCTTTAATTTCGGGCAATATTTTTTTAGCTCTAGACGGTCTGGGTTGTTACGCTTGTTCTTAGTAGTAATATAGTTACGCTCACCAGTTTCTGTGCAAGCTAAAGTAATGTTTACACGCATTATTATTTCCCTCCAAACATATACATCTTCTACTATTCATACGACTTTTCTATAATATCACTTTTCTTTTGGAAATGCTAGTCCGTTTTTTATTCTATCGCTTAAATTTGAAACCTCTTCTTCCATTGCCCCTTCAATGGCATATACTTTGCCTTGTTTCACTTCAAAAGGCTTGAATGAAAAGTCTAACATATAGACCATCATATTGAGGCCATTGGTGATCGGATAGTAGTAAAGGCTTCCATTATTTAAGGATCTTTTCCATAGCTGCAAACCTTTCAGATTAAGAGGATAGATGGATTTCTTAACAGACGCAGCGCAGGAAACAATGTTGGTGATGGCAACAAGCTTACCACTGTAATTCCAGAACGTATCCTTCGATAGTGACAGAACCCCAACCCCATCTTCCTTACAAGCCAACCATTCAATTAAAAAGAAAACCTTAAGGTGCCTGCTTTCTTTCGTGGTATTTTCCATTTCGAATGCAAAGGATTCTCCCCATCCTTCCAACCCTTCGTTAATGTTTACACTTATACCGGTAAGGGAGGTTAATTTCTCTGAATAAAGGGGTACATATTCATTATTCCTGCACCAGGCTATTCCTTGGATATGGAACTTTTCATTCGGATTGTCCTTCATTAGCCTCTACACCTTTTGCCAGATTTTTATTTTCATTCCATAATATCTGGCAAGCTCCCTTGCCAGATTTCGTCTGTCAGCCTTGGAATAAATGATGAATCCTCTTTTCGGATCACTAATGATTTTCGTTCGTCCTCCATCTCTATGATCGAAAACAACTTCTTTCTGACTGGAGGAAGAAGGAACGGTTTCCAGTAATTTAGCCAGTACGAATGGTTTCTTTCCATTTGGACACGCTACTTGGAGCCTGGTGATAAACGGCTCCATAAAGTCTTTGGAGTGGTGAAAGCCTTTTTTTATGGAGGGTGGGGCGTACTGACCCTTCATGAGATCATCACGTGCGCTTTTATATTCTTCAGGGTTTCCAATATCTCTCCAATAGGCATTCGTTTTAAATACATAGACTTCCTCATTATTTAAAAGCAGCTGAGGAATGAAATCCTGGCTGAAATCCCTCGCTCCTAAGTGGGCATAACGATCAAGCAGCCGTGGATCTAACATATATACCCCTGTGTTCACTTCATTTCCTACCCACTCTTCCGGCTTTTCAATAAAATCAACCAATTTACGATTTTCGTCTGTATGACAAATCCCATACTCTTTTGGGTTCACTACTTCTTTTGAGACGACGGTCATAACCGCTCTTTTCTCATAATGGAATTCAATGACTTTATCAATTGGAATATTAGTGAATGCATCTCCACTTAACACTAAAAACGGTTCACGCAGCCTGTGCCTGGCGAGAAAGATCCCTCCTGCTGTTCCAAGCGGCTTTTTTTCATCCAGATAGGTAATGTTCACATTGAACCGTTTTCCATCGCCAAAATACTCTTTAATCGTTTCACTTTTATAACAGGTTGTGATTAGAATATCTTTAATTCCATAGGACCTGAGGAGGTTAATGCTGTATTCAAGAATTGGCTTATTCAGAATCGGAACCATTGGCTTTGCAATCGACATTGTATAGGGTCTTAATCGCTTGCCTTCTCCACCTGCCAATATCACGGCCTTCATCTTTTTATGCCTTCTACTTTTGATTGTAGAAGTACATCATCGTACACGTGGATGGTTTGATCCGCGATTCGATCCCAGCTAAACATGGATTGGGCCATTTTGAAACCGAGATTTCCTAGCTGTTCCGATTTTAAGGGATTTTCAATTAATGAGACCAATTGTGTATAAAGACTTTGTTCATGATTGGGCTCAAATAATAAGCCGGTTTGCTCATGTTTCACGATTGATTTCAGTCCTCCCGTATTTGATGCCACCACCCCTTTACGGAAAGCCATTGCTTCCAGTGCAACAATGCCGAATGGCTCGTAAAGGCTTGGAAAGATCACGGCTAAACAATTCTTCAAATAGTCATTCCGCTCCCTATCGGAAATGTATCCGATGAAAGACACACAGTCACTCAATTCTTCTTGGTCTACCACTTGACGATAGTGCTCTAGCATTGGACCTTTCCCAGCTATGATAAATGAGATAGTAAATCCTTCTCTCTTTAACTGTGAGGCTACGCGGATAATCGTGTCGAATCCTTTTTCATGAACCATCCGTCCGATTGAAAAGAAATACGGAGTGGAGCGCTGTTCAAAGCTATAAGGAGAAGATTGATCGAGTTTCTCCAATTCCACACCATTTGGTATCACCGCGATTGGAGCTTCGATGGTAAATAAGCTCTTGATTTCCTCTTTCATATGCTCGCTGCACACGATAAGATGGTCCGATGCACCAATAAGAAGCTGCTCTTCCCGGTGAATCTTGTGTTGCAAATCGGTATAAATCCCCTGATTACGTCCATGTTCCGTAGCATGAATGGTTGTGATGAGCGGAACCCTATAATACTCTTTCAATTTCATCGCTGAAGTGGACACAATCCAATCATGGGCATGAATATGAGTGATTCTTTCATCTTCCATCAGATCATGAGCGTAATGAATGAACGCCTGATTTAAATCAAATACCCACTTAAAGAAATCTTCTTCATATGGATGTAATGGGTGTACACGGTGAATCGTAACCCCTTCCATTTTCTCAAGTGACAGGGCATCATTTGCTTTGGTCGTAAGAACGTGTACCTGTTTCCCTTTTTTCACAAGATTATTAGCCAGATCATACACATGCCTCGAGAGTCCCCCCACAATATTCGGAGGATATTCCCATGAGAGAAGGAGAACAGAATCCTGTTTCTCCTCCTTTTCTTCTGCATTCCCTGCGAAGAGCTTTTCAAGGATTTCATCAGACGGAAAGGGAACGACCCTTTTGCGATGAAGGAATAAATGTTCATCCTTCTGCCCTTCCAGTATCAAATCAAGTAAGCTGTCAAAGTGAACAGACGTCAAGCCATTTTGAATATTCAAACCTTCGAGGCTTGCTACCCATTCCCTCAGCAGTTGATGTGTCCACTCTGTCGGTTCTGCCGATGAATACAGATTGTCAAGTTTCTCTTCCATACGATGGACCATTCGAATATTCTTCATGGCCGTGTCAGATAGAATCGGGGTTTGCTTCTCCATTCCAAGATATCCAAAACCTACTCTGGAAAGAGCAGTAGAAGATTCCATCTTCTCCTCTAATGAGTGTGTGAACTCTTTGGTATTTAATTCAGCGTAGCTTTCTCTATTCTCTATGAAAACAATCGAGAGGGAATGACCGTTCTCTTCCAATGCTCCTATTCTGCCCTCTGAAACCGGTATTAATTTTAAGCCCCTTGGTGTTCTGATTACACCGCTGTCACGTTCTTTTTCACTATGTTCATACGAATAGGAGGAGATAAATGTGTATTCGATTCCTTGCTTAGTAAGGTATAAGTCAATACCCGGTACATACGCTGCCTGTGGTAACCAAAAAACCTTTGGAATCATTTGAAAATACTGCTTATACAACAATGTACTCATTCGAACCTGAGATTCGATCGCTCTCGGGGTCCTGTAGTGAGTCAATGGGAATGAGCTTACCGTCGTAGGGATCACAGTGGCTTTGCCTTCAACCACCAGAGTCTTGTAGGCTTGTACGAAATTCATGTCATGGGTTGACCATTGAGAATAAATCAGCTGCCATTTACTCTTTTCATGCGGCTCGGCTTGCAGAAGGTTGGCTTGAATGATTGAATGGGCTTTCTCTTTAAACTCTTCACTCATAAAAAGTGAAAAGAGGGTAGGGTTCACCACAACAGGTATTGGGGATGCTTCATTTCGTTGAAGGAGATCTAACAGTGCACTATTTTCGATAAGTATAGAAGTGAGAAGATCTTCCCGTTCGTTACATTGTGAAAAAGTCAGTTCGTTAAATTGTGGATATATAATCACTGCCGACGGTCCTTTCATGCCTTTTCCTCCTGATTCATTACATAATACGAATAGGTGCTCACATGCTCCACCCATTTCGGCTCTTTAATTAATCCTTGCTCATATTCAAATAACTCTTTCATACTATGATACTCCTGATGATGGGACGTTCTTGGGGTGTGGAGTACATTGGAACGAGTGAATGCAACAAAGTCACCGGACGGTAAGCGCAATCCAATTTCCATACAGTAGCTTCTGTTTTCCTTTAGACCATTTACAAACCAATCACTCTCCGTATGGGGAACATATGAATCTGTGTATGTGTGGTGATTATGTCCGTTAAAGGAAATCGATGTAATATCATACAAACGAAGGACAAAAGGTTGAGGGTCATGATTCATTTTAAAATGACTTTTTACTTGGCGAATCCATTCTTGAGTAATGTTCCAATAGCAATAGATTCGGGATGACGTTGAGAACATCATCGATAACTCAGTGGCACGCGGATTTTTTGCACGGCGCTTAGGCATCTTCCTTCCAAAAGAAGCTCTCCCTACACGCTTTTTCGGCGTTGTCGGCTCCATCACTTCTACCTGGGCAACCTCACTTCCAGATGAACTTTCAAGAGCCTTCTGATACTTCACCCACTGATATTGAACTTTCCCGACGGTGGTATTCAGCTCTTTGGCAATTTTCCTGAATGATACTCCTTGTTCTTTTAACCGAATGATTTCTGTGATCAAAACAATTCCTCCTAAAGAGTAACCAAATATTATATAATTTCAATCTAAAAATTATGACAATTATCTATGAATTCATCGTAACACCCTATTCAAAAACCTACAATAAACGCATTTTGTCGTATCTTGTTAAACGTGGTGATAATGGGGTTTATCATGCATTTTTTTTGCAAATTATTATGCTGAAATGATAATAAAGCGATTACATTTTTAGAACGACAAGATTCTTTCATAATTGCCCAATGGAATTCGACAAAATATTGGTTAAATCCACAAATTTATCCTTCCATCTTATAGAGATAAGCCACTATCTATGCTATAACTAAAGAAGAATAATACTGCATGAGGTGATTTAGTGGATTTACTATTCATCGGATTAGTAAGTTTCTCAATCCTATTACTAGTCATTTCGTTTTTCCAACGGGATAGGTATCGAGATATTGAAAAAGATATGGAAGAATTATCAATTAATTTCCTTCAGGAACATTATCAGTTAAAGAAAAGAATACGGGTACTGGAAGAAGAGCTGATGGTGGATGGCGATGCCCCTTTCAAAAGGGCAACCCCTGCCAGGAAACCCATTCACGAGGTTGTAAAAAACCAAGTCATTGCATTATACCAACAAGGAATACCTGTCGAACAAATCGCAAAGCAATCTGCACTTTCTAAATCTGAAGTCCAGCAAATTATTTCGAAGCTATAATATAAGATTCATTCATACTTCATTCAAGAAATCGAACAATCATAAAAAAAGCTGCCCTGGTTATGGGCAGCTTTTTTCATCTGAAGACTATTCATTCAAGTCGTAACGACGACCTTTCACAAGATAGAACACACCTTCTGCAATGTTTGTTGAATGATCCGCAGCTCTTTCAAGGTATCTGCAAATGAAAGAGAGCTGAGTAATCTGAGCCGTGAATTCAGGTTTTTCTTTATTGAGTGTCAGAAGCTCTACAATCGTTTCACCATATAAGTCATCAACTTTATCATCCATATCAGCAATTCTCTTCGCTTTCGCCACATCTTCCTCGACAAACGACTCCAATGTGAGCTGAATCATTTCAGATGTTAATGCGTGCATTTCCTTAATATGATGAATCGGTTTGATCAGAGGTTCATTCCCAATACGAATCGTTGATTTCGCTACATTTACAGCGAAATCTGCGATTCTTTCCAAGTCTGAAGCGATTTTGATTGCTACAATGATTCTTCTTAAATCTGTTGCGACCGGCTGTTGTTTAGCTATTGTCAGAATGGCTAAATCATTGATTTCCTCTTCCAGATCATCGGCTTTTTGGTCACCTTCGATAATGGCAAGTGCCGTATCAACATCCTTCTCTTCCAAAGCCACAATACTTCTTTCAAGTGCAATCTTTGCAATATTCCCCAAGTCCATTAGTTTGGTTTGAAGTTCTTTTAAATTCGCATCAAATTGTCCTCTTACTGCCATGATTATGCCCCTTCCTATTTCAACACTTTAGCTTCTCAATAGTAGGAATTAAACACCTATTGGTATTTATCCTTCTTTGAATGTGAATTATCCGAAACGACCAGAAATATAGTCTTCTGTACGCTTATCAGATGGAGTAGAGAAGATTTTATCGGTTTTGTCAAATTCAACTACTTCCCCGTTCAGGAAGAAGGCTGTGCGATCAGAAATACGTGCAGCCTGTTGCATATTATGGGTAACAATAATAATACTGTATTCTGATTTCAACTCTTGAACAAGTTCTTCAATCTTTAATGTAGAAATCGGATCAAGAGCAGAAGTAGGTTCATCCATTAGAATGACATCCGGCTCAATAGCAAGACATCTTGCTATACAAATACGCTGCTGCTGTCCACCCGATAATCCATATGCATTTTGATTCAGACGATCTTTCACTTCATCCCAAATCGCTGCTCCCCTTAAGCTTTTTTCAACAATTTCATCCAGAACTTTTTTGTTTTTAATTCCGTGGATTCGTGGACCATATGCTATGTTGTCATAAATCGACTTCGGGAACGGATTAGGTTTTTGGAAGACCATTCCTACCTTGGTTCTTAATTCCTCAACTCGGTAATTACGATCAAAAATATTACGCTCACGATAAAGGATATCACCTGATGTTTTTACACTTGGGATCAGCTCGATCATACGATTCAGTGTTTTAATATAAGTGGATTTACCACAGCCTGATGGACCAATGATTG
Source organism: Rossellomorea sp. y25 (assembly GCF_038049935.1). NCBI lineage: Bacteria > Bacillati > Bacillota > Bacilli > Caryophanales > Bacillaceae > Rossellomorea > Rossellomorea sp. y25. Next base: position 3,015,337 of record NZ_CP145886.1, read on the forward strand.
CCGTCACTTCATTTTCCATAATATCTAAATCAATATTTTTTAACGCATGATTTGTACCGTACCATAAGTTTAGCTGCTTTGTTTGATATACAGGCTCTTTTCCCACTGAACTTTTGCTCGTACCTCTTTTATTGTTGTTCACCATTGTTGTTTCCATATTTGAAAGCCTCCTTCATCCATTAAAACCAAATTAATAAGCGAAATTAATATCTCTTTTGAAACTTATTACGAATCAGCACTGCGATCGAGTTCATGAGTAACAGTAAACCTAACAGGATGATAATTCCTGCAGCTGCCACATCATGGAAATCTGCTTGTGGACGTTTTGTCCAATCATAGATTTGCATTGGAAGTGCCGTAAATGTATCCAGGACGGAACCTGGTGTGAATAATAAGATCGTTGGTACACCGATAACAACAAGGGGGGCAGTTTCTCCGATTGCACGGGAAAACGCTAATATGCTCCCTGTCAATATTCCCGGTATTGCGGCTGGTAAAACGACTCTAGTAATGGTCTGCCATTTTGTAGCTCCCATACCATAAGATGCGTCCCTTAACTCTCTTGGTACTGAACGAATCGCTTCTTGTGCGGCAACAATGATAACTGGCAATATTAACAAACTCATGGTCAACCCTGCTGCCAAAACACTTTGACCAAGTGCAAAGGCACGGGCAAAAATCGTTAAACCTAAGAGACCAAACACAACAGAAGGAACCCCTGCAAGGTTTGATATATTTACTTTGATAAACTTATTGACTTTGTTTTGTTTAGCATATTCTTCTAAATAAATGGCCGTTCCCACTGCTATTATGAACGAAACTACAACAACTACGCACATCAGCCAAATCGTTCCTATAAAAGCAGCATAGATTCCTGCTTTTTCAGGGAACCTTGATCCCACACTTTGTAAAAACTGCAGATCCAAGTAACCAATTCCTTGAGTGAATACCCGATATAATAATACACTTAACACGACCAAGCCAAATAATGTTGCCAGGAAGAAAAGCCCTTTAAAGACACTATTCACCATTAGCCTTGAAGACATCTTTTTTAAGACATTTTCATGATTGATATACTTCATGATTAATACTCCTCTCTGAATCGCTTAGAGATGTATTGGGCAAGCAGGTTCATACCAAGCGTGAATAAGAATAAAGTGAAACCTACTGCATAAATACTATAATAAATCGTCGTTCCATACCCTGCATCTCCTGTACTTACTTGAACGATATACGCCGTCATCGTTTGGATGGAGTCAGTAACATTCCAGGACAGATTCGGAGAAGCGCCAGCAGCAACCGTTACAATCATGGTCTCTCCAATTGCACGGGAAATGGCAAGAACAATGGATGCCACGATCCCTGATACGGCCGCTGGTAAAACAACCTTTAGTGCAACTTCTAACTTAGTTGCCCCTAATGCCTGTGCACCTTCACGAATGGAATTTGGAACAGACGACATCGCGTCTTCAGATAGAGAAGCAATCATGGGAATAATCATGATCCCAACTACAATTCCAGGACTCAATGCATTAAATATACTTAACGCAGGTATAAATGACTTCAATAAAGGAGTAACAAATGTTAGAGCAAAGAATCCAAATACAATCGTTGGAATCCCGGCTAACACTTCCAATATCGGTTTGATGAATCTTCTTGAACGATCCGTTGCATACTCACTCAAATAAATGGCTGAAGCAAGTCCTATAGGCACTGCCACTACTACTGCAATCCCGGTAATCTTCAGTGTACCTGAGATCAAAGGAAGAATCCCATAGCTCGGATTTTGAATAGAAAAAGGAAACCATTCCGTTCCTGTTATGAAATCAAATACAGATACTCTCGAAAAGAACGTAAATGTTTCAAATATAAGCGTAAATACGATACCGATCGTGGTTAATACTGAAACCCCTGCTATTGCAAATAAGATCCATGGTATTGACTTCTCGAATGATCGATTAAAGCCTTTTCCTCTTTTTTGTGCAATCATCTCTGCAACAGAATATGATGATTCTTTTGAATTTGAAGCCATAAAATGCAAACCCCTTTCATCCACATGACAAGATGAGAAGCAAGTATTAGTCGCTTCTCATCTGTTTTTTTGACTTTACCAACGATACTTGATTATTTAAGACCCTCTAAGGCATCTTTAGCTTCCTTGATCTTCTCTTCCGGAAGACTCACATAGCCAACCGCTTCTGCCATTTCAGCAGAGTTATCAAGGGTGAATTTCATGAAATCATATACAGCTTCATTGTCTTTAACAGAAGCGTTTTTAGCATATACGAACAATGGACGTGATAGTGGAGTATATTCCCCGCTCTCGATTGTTTCGTTATTCGGCTCGACACCATCAATTTTCACTGCTTTAAGTTGATCCTTATTTGCAAGGTAGTAAGCATATCCGAAGAATCCAATTGCGTTTTTGTCACCTGTTACACCTTGTACAAGAACGTTATCATCTTCAGAAAGCTGAATGTTTTGTTTAACCATATCTTTTTCTTCTAAAACTGCTTCATTGAAGTAATCATATGTGCCTGAGTCAGTACCAGGAGAATAGAATTTCACTTCTTCATCCGGCCATTCCGGATTGATGTCAGACCATTTCTTAGTCTTTCCATCTTCTAGCCAAAGCTTTTGAAGATCTTCAACTGTCATATCTTCTGCCCAGTCGTTTTCTTTGTTAACAACGATTGTAAGACCATCTTTAGCAACTTCGAATTCAGTGAAATCAATACCAGCTTCTTCTAGCTTTTGCTTTTCTTCGTCTTTTATTGGACGGGAAGCGTTTGAAAGATCAGTTTCACCTGCGATGAATTTTTCAAATCCACCACCAGAACCGGATACACCGATTGATACTTTTACATCAGGTTGTGTAGCTGCATACTCTTCGTTAACAGCTTCCATGATCGGAGCTACCGTTGATGAACCATCCATTTTTACGCTGCCGGATAGTTGTTCTTCTGAACCATTCTCTGCTCCACCTTGAGCACCACATGCTCCTAATACAAGAGCTGATCCGATCATTGCTGACATTGCCAGATACTTAAAGCTTTTCATTCCTAAATTCCCCCTAAGAAACTTGGTTGTTTTGTCCTACGAGTAATAGATTAATAGATGAGTGTTAATGAGGTTTTAACCGTTTGTAAAGGTTTTGTAAATTCGACATTTTTCTTCATTTCATCAGCTTTCCCATCCGCTTAAAACCCTCTAAACCCTTATTGAATATAGTGTTAGACAAGCTTTAATAAATTATGCATTTCTTTATATAATTGTTCCTGCTTTTTCCCCAGTCCCTTTTAATCCTAAGATCAGCATCCATGTTTCTTATGTTTAACATTCTTAGATGAATTCAAAAAAAGCTGATTTCCAGAAAGTCATTTCGTGGAAATCAGCTTAAGTCTGCTCAGTTATTCTGTTCTCTTTCCTCTTGCATTTGTTCTTCCGCCTCTTCGGCATTTTCTACTTTCTTATTAACAGAAGTCGGGTCCTTCACTTCTTCTGCACGTTTCTTCTTCAGTTCAAAGTACTTATCCATCACTCGTTTAGAGATGTATTTATTGACGTAAGGATCGGCTACTCCGCTTGCTTGAATATGAGAAGCAGGAACCATTGTGGCATAAGCCACTTCCGGGTTATCAAATGGGGCGTACCCGATGAGAGTCGTGTTGTAGTTCAGCTCTCCATCTACATACGTCTCAGCGGTACCTGATTTACCTGCAGCATTATACGGTGCATTCTTAAATTGATCATACGCCGTTCCATCAGGATAGTGGTACACCCGGTAGAAACCTTGTTGAACATGCTCGATTTGGGCTTGAGTCGCATCAATTCGATTCAACACATTCGTTTCTTTCTCAAACAGGATTGGCCCCAGGCTATCCAGATCGTTTGTCGGCTCTCTTATTTCTTTCATGATGTGTGGTTCCACACGATAACCATCATTTGCAATGGTTGAAATATACTGAGCTAATTGCATCGTTGTATACGTATCAAACTGCCCGATCGCTAAATCCAGTAAGAAACCAGGAGTGGTGTCTGTACCTGTAAGTCCGGAAGACTCACCAGGTAAGTCGATTCCTGTCGGCACACCCAATCCGAATTGGGCGAAGTGGTTCCGAAAGATGTCAAAGGCTTCCGGATTATTCACAATCGGCTCATTCGGAACATACTGACCTCCTGCAACTTTAAGGGCAACCTTCCACATGTATGAATTAGAAGACTTTTCCAGAGCGAATAAGTCAGACATGGGGATTCGCTGGTATTTATTGAACCATGAAGATTTCGGCTTTGTCCCTTTGATTTTTAATGGTTCGTCTATCAACACTTCTCCCGGTTTTAAATTCCCGGTCATATAACCAGTCAATACGGTAGCACCCTTTACCACAGACCCCACTTCATAAGAGGACGTAAAGGTTCCTAACGCAGCATCCCTCATCTCGTATTTACCAGTTTCTGAATTCTTTACATACTGCTTACCAGCCATTGCTAATATTTCTCCCGTATTGGGATCAATCATGACTACGTAAGCCCGATCGAGGTTTGGAGACTCACTACGATTCACTATCTGTTTTCGTAATTCTTCTTCAATAATCTTCTCAACTTCACGCTGTAACTCCATATCAATGGTAAGAACAATATCTTTTCCCCGTTGACCTTCTTGAACGAGTACGGACTCTAAGACACTTCCACCTTTAGTGACGTTTTTAATTTGTTCCTTTTGCCCTTGCAGGACATCTTCATATTCTAATTCTACATAGCTTTTTCCTACACGATCATTCCGGTTGTAGTCTTTCGCCAAATAAGAATCTACTAGATTCTCAGGTAAGCCTTCCCGTGAAGATGACACGTTTCCCAGAATGGTTCTTAACGTATCGTCAAATACGTAAGATCGCTTCCAGTCTGTTGTCGTATTGACGCCTGGAAGTTCACTGAGATGTTCACTGACGACAGCGAATTCTTCCGGTGTGACCCCTTCGTTCTTCACAATTTGTGGATTTAGAGCATAACCACTGGAAAACTCACGATAAATCGCAATGATCTCTAAGTCTTTTTCAGTCAATGTCGCCAGCTCTTTTTCGGTGATTCGGTCTAATCTCATTTGGTATACTTTCGCATTCACATCGTCTTCAGAGAGTTCTTCATTGTCTTGGAGCTTCTTAATTTCTTTGTCTGAAACCTTTGCGTCTGCTTTTTCTTTATTATTCAATATCCAATAATCTTTCTTGTCTCTTTCTGTAACTTCTTTCGTATCTTTTTCAATGTACTCAGAAAGCTTGGATGCAACTTCCATCATTTCATCGACCTTGGTATTGTTTGCCCGTGTATAAGTGATTGCATTTAAAGGAACATTATCGACAATCACATTCCCATATCGATCGTACATTTTCCCCCGTGGCACGCCTGTATTGACGACAACATCCTCTGTTCTTTCTACTTCTTTCTTGTAGCTTTCTCCGTTCACGATTTGAACGAGTCCCAGTCTAAGAACAAGAAGAGAAAATAATAAGAACACGGCAAAAAACAGCAGATTCATCCGAACGGGAACATGCGTCTTCCTTTTTCTCTTATTTCTTTTCAATCGTTCCAACCCTTCCTCTATGTAAAAATTTCTTTATTTCGTTACCATCCCATCTTATTTTATAGAAAATCACAAGGATAATCTAGCCATAAGCAAAGAGAGGAAATCTTTCCCTCTCTTTGCTTTAATATCCTATATGGGCAGTTCGACTTTTCGTACAAAGAAATAAATGAGGGTATGACCCGCTCCAAGCATTAGTAGGAGGATGGGGATGCTCTCTTCCTGATTGAAAAATGTGACAGCAATGATGAACGCCAAGACTGACACAATTCTTCCTAAATTCAAGAAAATCTCCCTTACTACAATATACTCAATTCTCATTTCAGCGGCGTTCCATCCCGTTCCGATTACATCATACGTCATTGAAATATAAGGAACCAGGAGGATGGGGTAAGCAATGGCAATGACGCCTGCGTACAATAATAATTTCGTGTACGATACATCAAATACGATTAAGAAAATGGCTAAGTAGAGGAGGATACCCCCTATCAGAATCGCTCGTTTCCGAAATTTTTTCTTAATCACTCTAGAGGCAATATAATACCCTACGAATGCGATTCCCGAGTTGATGAGACCAAACGTACCTATGGCAAACTCACTTCCCGTACTGATGAAAACAAATACAGAAATAATAAAGATAAACGTCCCTTCTCTCAATCCCTGAAAAAAGTGAGCGTTCGTAATGTGCCGCCAATTATCATTGTTTTTCCTTTCTTCCAGAATTCTGAGGAATAGATATCTTCCGGAGGCAGGTCGCCTTTTAAGAAAGAAGCTCATAAGGACAGCAATCGAAAAAAGCAAAAGAGATAAACCGAACACAATGGTATATCCTTTAAATGACGTAAACCTGGAAATGATAAAACCTGCGAGAATCGGTCCAATCATTCCTCCAGCTGACGTTAACGTACCAAGAAAGCCGTTAAAAAAATCTCTCGTTTCAGGTTCGGTGATTTCAAAGGTAAGCACATTAAATGCTAACCAATAGAAGCCATAACCGATCCCGAGCAACGCCCCCAATACAACCAAAAAGTTTTCGGCAGACTCTCCGAAGGCGAGAACAGATATGTAAAATAGCGCCAAAAAAATAACCCCGAAGCGTAACACAATCACCCGGTCTACCTTCTTTGCCAATCTTCCTGCTAATATAAAAGTTATCGGCTGAAAGATCACCACGGTTAAATTATAGATGCCTAAGTCAATGAATTCACCCGATTGCTTCCACAAGTAGATGTTTACAAATGTGTTTGAGAGCGCAATACTCAATGAATATAATCCGCCAATCAATAACAGCAGAGTCAGATCTTTCGTTAAATCAATATCGCCTAATAACTTTTTATAGCTACTCATTTGAAAAACTCCCCTTTAACGTACCCCTATCTTGTGAAAAAGGGAGGGAAGTTATACAAAAAAAAGAGAGGTTCTTGAAAGAACCTCTCTCCTCGTACGATTACATTATTTAGCAGCTGAATAACGTTTCGCTACTTCATCCCAGTTTACAACGTTCCAGAACGCACCGATGTAGTCAGGGCGACGGTTTTGATAATTCAGGTAGTAAGCATGTTCCCAAACGTCAAGACCTAAAACAGGAGTTTTACCTTCCATTAGAGGGCTATCCTGGTTTGGTGTGCTTGTTACTTCTAATTCACCGTTGTTTACCACTAGCCAAGCCCAACCTGAGCCAAAGCGAGTAGCAGCAGCGTTAGCGAATTCTTCTTTAAATGAATCGAAGCTTCCGAACTTGGAAGAGATGGCATCTGCCAGCTCTCCAGATGGAGCGCCTCCACCATTCGGAGATAATACTGTCCAGAATAGAGAGTGATTAGCGTGGCCGCCACCATTGTTGCGTACTGCAGTACGAGCACCTTCAGGAACAGCGTCTAAGTTAGAAACAAGATCTTCAATGGATTTGCTTAGTAAATCATCGTGACCTTGAAGTGCATCATTTACTTTCGTAACATATGCGTTATGGTGTTTCGTGTGGTGAATGTTCATTGTGTCCTTGTCAATATGAGGCTCTAAAGCATCATATGCATAAGGTAATTGCGGTAATTCGTAAGCCATTATAAATTCCTCCCTATGTATAGTTTCCTGAACAATAAATTCAGGCCGTTTCAGTATAAGATTACCAAAACTACTATATCTGTTCAAATATTTTGCCTTCATTTCTTCACTTTTTCTTACAAGTATAAAATCCCCTATATATTTTTCTCTAGTCATAAGAAAATACTTTCCGGTCAAATGATAACGAAGAAATAGATAGCCATGACAATCTGGATGATTCCTTTTGTCACGACACTAGAGATGAATCCAACGACGGATCCTACGCCTACCTTTACGGCAGTCTTAAGATCAGACCTGTGCACTACCCATTCACCTATGATTGCACCTAGAAACGGGCCGATAAGGATCCCGATCACGGGGATGACAAAAGGGCCAATCAATAAGCCAATTGTACTCCCCCAGATTCCAGCTCTCGTCCCTCCAAATTTTTTGACACCTATAAGATTCGCCATATAATCAGCACCGAATAGAAGGATCACGAATAGAACCTGTACTGTCCAGAATAACCAGCTAAACGGTTCGAAGCTGAAAAACACTCCGTACAAAATGAAGCTTCCTATCAGAAAGACGACGCTGGGCAATATCGGGTAAATCAATCCGACAAAGGATAAAATCATCAGTACGATAATAATACTCCAATAAATCATTTCCATCTTTTAACACCTCCCATAAAGTATAAAAAAAACTGACCCATTTGACAAATATCAAATGGGTCAGCATTTGTATTATTCTACACCCAATACTGCTTCTGCAATATTGACTGCATGATCACCGATACGTTCTAAGTTACTGACGATGTCGACAAACACGATACCTGCTTGTCCAGAACATTTCCCTTCGTTCATACGCAGAATATGTTGTTTACGAAGCTTTCTCTCCATTTTATCGATCTGATCTTCTTTTTCAGCTACTTCTCTTGCAATGTCAGTATCGTTTAAGTCTAAAGATTTTAACGCTTTTTCCACTGTTTCAATTGTTAGACTAAACATTATTTCAAGGTCGTTCATTGCATCATCCGTAATTTTAACCTTGTTGGTTTGTTGATATTCAATCAGTTCAACGATATTCTCAAAATGATCACCTACACGTTCGATATCACGTACGGTATCCATTAAGATTGAATGGCGCTCGGACTCATTTTCAGATAATGAAGCAGAAGATAAATCAACCAGGTAATTCGTGATTTTCTTATCAAGATTGTTAATGGCCCCTTCAATTTGATAAGCTGCCTCCGCATTTTTAGAGCTCTTTGACTTCAGGAACTCATTTGTTTCTTCCAATCCCTTTACAGCGAATTTACCCATGCGAAGTACTTCTTCCTTCGCTTGTCCTAACGCGATAGAAGGTGATTGTTCTATAAACATTGGATCTAGATGTTTAGAGTTATAATCAACAAGTGAATCCTGCCCTGGGATCAATTTCGTAACGATCACCGCTAATAGGGCGATGAACGGGAACTGAATAATTGTATTCGTTATATTAAATGAGCCGTGAGCAAAAGCGATAGTCATCGGTTCATTCAGGTTGAATGAAGATTGTAAAAACAGAACAAACTTAGTGAAAAATGGCAAAATGATCAAAAAGATTGTAGAGCCAATCAGATTAAAGAGTACATGGACTGCTGCAGCACGTCTTGCAGCGACTGAAGCACCCAAAGCTGCCAGAACTGCCGTAATGGTCGTTCCGATATTATCCCCGAATAAAATAGGTAGTGCTGCCTGGATATCCACTAAATCTGAACTGTATAGCTCTTGTAAGATACCGATCGTTGCAGATGAACTTTGTACAATGACAGTAAATAGAGTTCCAATCACTACTCCAAGAATGGGGTTTGTACTCATACTTACAGTTAGGTCATGAAAGGCTTCAAGTGAACGCAGAGGCTTCATTCCTCCACCCATTAATTCCAATCCATAGAATAATGCACCGAAACCAAAAATCATCTGACCAATATTGTGTACTTTTTTATTCTTAAAGAAGAATAACATAATTGTTCCTACTGCAATAATTGGTAAGGCGTATTCACCAATATCGATCCCGATGATAAACGCTGTAACCGTGGTCCCGATATTAGCACCCATGATGACACCGATCGCTTGTCTAAGTGTCATGAAGCCCGCACTTACTAATCCGACTACGATAACCGTCGTACCACTACTGGACTGTATTAAGACGGTTACAAAAATACCTGCCAATACGCCCATAAATGGGTTGGTCGTGAACTTATCAAGAATTTCTTTCAGGCGTTCACCGGCAGACTTTTGAAGTCCGTCTCCCATATACTTTATCCCGAAGAGGAAAATCCCTAATCCTCCAAAGAACTGAAACAACATCTCTTGCCAATTTAATTCCATTTTTTCAACCCCTACATAAATTTTCGACATTAAACAACAAAAACCCCATATCATTTTTAATATATTATAGAGCAAAGGTAAATACTTTTTACTGCAAATTTACAATAGGTTAATAAAACTCGTCATTTATTACAATTACATTACAAAATGTAATTATTACAAATTGTTCACATGTTCGAAACTTGCTGAAGAAGAAAGACAGGCATAAAATAGATAGGGTATGCATGAAAGGAGAAAAAATAAAGATGAATGTATTTCAACAATTGTATAAAAGTATCTATTCCCCAAAAGACATTGCAACATTCCGCTTTCAGGGAATTGGCAAGACGATCCGTTATGTCTTCCTGCTGGCACTTATTTCTATATTACCCGTAGCTATTCAATTTATATCATTTGCTACCAGTGCCATCGAGAATGTCAGAGAATCAGTAGAAGCTGAGTTTCCATCCTTTTCAATAGAGAATGGTTCGTTGTCATCCAGTGAGACAGAGCCGATTACAATCGATAAAGACAGTATGACCATTATCTTTGATAGTACCGGTGACCTCCAAGAAAAAAACCTTGATGAAAATGAAAATACGATTGCATTTTTGGAAAAGAGTTTCGTTGTCATTAACCAAGGAAACGTTCAATCTTCTTCCTATTCTTTGTTTGGAAGTACAGCCCTTACTAAAGATGGCTTAATTGATTTATTAGATTCCTTAATAGGGATGAAATGGATTCTCCTTCCCGTAGCCTTATTTTTTCTCTACTTATTCACTTCAGGAATGATGTTCTTGAAGGTGACGATATTCGCAATAATCGGTGTTACGTTCGCAAATGTTCTTAAACGAAATGTAAACTACCGTCAAAGCTTTCGAATCACCGCCTATTCCGCAACGGTTTCTACATTGTTTTTTACCCTAATGGAATTGCTGCAAACCTTTATTCCTGCCGCCCCGATTCTGGATTGGTTTGTGATCACTGTCATTCTGTATTTAGTCGTGAAAGAGATTCCGCAAAAGAGAATCCGGCCATAATAAGAATCCCTGTCTCACCCGGAGACAGGGATTTTCCTTTTATATCATTTTTATAGGAAACATTCAGCTCCATCCTTATAACTTGAATTGCCTGCTTAATTCCTTTAGTTGGTTGGATGCACTCAATAGCTTTTCTCCTACTTCATGGGTATTTCTAACCTTTTCGTGCTGCTCTTCAAAGGCAGCAAGCATCTGCTCAGTTCCTGCTAACGTTTCTTGTGAAACGGAAGAAAACGCCTCAGTCGAAGCTTCCACCTTAGGGAGAGATATTTTTAGATAGTTCAAATCTTCTTTCATATTTTGCAGATCCATGCTGACACCATCTATTTCATTTTTCAACAAATCAAACGATTCCCGTGTTTCAGTAGCTTCTGATACGTAGTACTGAAATTCTTTGAAAAATTGATCGAATTGCCTTGTAGCATTTAATGTGATTGACTCCATCGTAAGAATGGTTTCACTAATATTCTTAGTAGCATCTGATGATTGCTCCGCAAGCTTCTTGACTTCATTTGCCACCACCGCAAACCCACGACCGGATTCACCCGCCCTTGCGGCTTCAATCGTGGCATTGAGGGCAAGGAGTTTCGTTTGTTCGGCAATTTGATGAATCAATGAAATCACGGTGACGATGGAGGATGATTGTTCATGGACTTCTTGAATGATCTTATTCATTTGCTTGAAGTCCCCGGATACCCTGTTCAACCCCCCAACCATTTTATCAACTTTGTACTCCCCTTCACCCGCAGATTCATTCATATCCTTTGTTTTTTCAAAGACGGTATTCATTTTCACAAATATGGATTTTACAGTCACATTCATTTCTAGGAAGTGGTTGACACTTACTTCGGAAGTACCTGCCGTTTCTTCTGCTCCCGCTTTCACCATTCGTACCGTTTCTACCATATACTCATTTTCTTTCAATAGTTCAGATGAAGAGGATTGAAGCTGCATCCCTGTAGAAGCTAAACTGTCTGTTGTTTGATGAATATTATGTATTAAGTCTTTCATTTTCACTACCATCGAATCAAAACTTTTCTGAAGGGAAACGATTTCCGGCATCGTCGTTTCGACTGGGATGTTGGCAGCCAGATCACCATCTCTTATTTTCTTCATCGATTCGCGCAATTGAGCGATCGGGGGAGTCAACCGGTTCACAAATAACAAGACAATGATAAAGGCAATCCCAGCGCTAAGCCCAATCATACCCAGTGTATAGGCAGCCATTGACCGAATGTCTTGCATATACTCTTCCTGAGGGACAACGATCACATACTCTCCTTGCAACTCTTGAATTGAATGGAAAGCCACCGTATAGGTTTCCCCTTTGATGGTTGTTTCGATGGTCCCTTTTTCAAGTTCTTCGATTTCATCTATAAGAGGTTTCCCAAATTGTAATTCAGAACCTTTACTAACTGAAGAGGGTACAGCTTTAGAATCTTTAATAAAATAGAATTGTGCTTCTATATTATCCTGGGTCAATGCCGTATCCTGTTTTTTGATTACATCATTCAGCTTTTTTTCAAACTGTTCCTGTTCACCGATATAAATGAGCATCAAGCTTTGTGCAATTTCACTCATCGAGGTCACTTCACGATCCAAGCGCTGTTCCATCAGATGAATGGTAGCCTGTTTGGACTTTAAATAAGATATACATCCAATTGTTGAGCCAGTAATGGTAACCAGCAGAAAAATGACTATGAATAATCGTTTCTTTAAGGTTAAGATCTTGAAAAACGGAAGTACCCTTTTCTCATTTGGAACCATTTTTATCTGTTGTGGCCATTTCCTTAAGAAGTTTATTATTTTCGACAAAATTATACACCCTTCCCTAATCATTCCATCTTTCATTTTCTCAAAGAAAGATGAAGGAACTGTAAAGGTGTCGTAAAGGTTTATTGAATTTCAGGACTATAGACCCCTTTTCTGCGCTTGGCGAGAAACATAAATAACAATAAGTTGATTAGTGAAAAAGCGAAGGTGATCGAATACATCTCCACCATATTGTCTTTCCAAAGACTGTAAGCAATGGGTCCGAGTGCAACCCCACCGAACCTCACAGCTCCATAAATACTGACAATAAGTCCCCTTTCGTGTTCCGATACACTCCCCGTAATAAAGGCATTAATGACAGGCAGCATCAAGCCTAATCCACCAAAGCTTACCGTAATAAAGAACATTAAAAACCCCAATGATGAAAAAAAGATCAGAAAGCCTAATGGGACTGACATCATTAATAGTCCACATTTCATATACGTCCATCCCAGTTCCTCATCCGTCTTTAGCCTCCCCCCACACCAGTAAGAGCTAATGGTCATCGCACCAAGAGGAAAGATGAACGTAAACCCTTTAAAAAAACCATCAATATGAAAAGTATTTTCAATATGGTAGGAAAGAAAGAAGAGAATGCCGAATAATAAAAATAAGCCTATTCCTCCCATTGTATAAAGAGGGAATAACAGGCGCCATTTTGTTATAAAGATGGAGTAATGGGCTTTTTTATTTGGGTTATGGTGCCTCGTTTCAATCGTTTCCCTAAGTCCGATTAATATCACTACGCACAATAAAGGAAATACCCAAAATGAATGATTCCAATGGACAAGGATAGCCAGTGTGGCTCCGGTGATGGGTGCGACTACCTTTCCTATCCCATTAAACACTTCTAACGAGCCTAACATCCTCGAGCGTTCCTGCCCCTGGAAGATGTCACCGATCAATGCCATGGCCAGAGGTGTAGTCCCAGCCGCCCCCACACCTTGTAATCCTCGGCCAATCATGAAAAGCCTGACGTTTCCATTTACTTCTCCGCTTACAACACAAAGCACACTTCCCAGAATCATTATCCATAATGAAACGATGATTAATCGTTTTCTTCCATAACGATCAGACAACATTCCAACGAAAGGAATCACCAGTGCAGCAGGGATGGTGAATGAACTTAGGATAAAACCAGACCAGCTGCTGTTTAAATGTAAATCCGCTTCAATACTTGGAAGAATGGGAATAAGCATGGAATTACCAAGTACCATTAATATGGGAAGTAGCCCGATTACCAGTTGGAGAACCTTATTTGTCATGACGCGTCACCCCTTCATTATTCGATTCACTCTAACAATATGGGAGGAAGGTATGTATGAAACGAATGGCTATATTCTTTGGTATTATCATTCTTCTTTATAGCGTTTATTATGATTTAAATAAGGGAACCTTAAGGCTCCTCTATAATGAAGCCACAGTTGCAACTGCCCAGCCACAAGTGAATCAAACGTCTTCCCCCGCTCCTCTGGAATCTCCTTCTGAAGAAGATCCCTCTTCCATTTCGTATGTTGAAATGGAAGTCAAGCCCGGTGACACAGTCTTAAGTCTAGTAGAAGACCTTCTTGATGGTTCTATGCCTGTTTCCATTGAACGTGTGATTACCGATTTCGAAGAATTAAATGATGTGCCGCCTGCAAAGATCCAAATCGGGAAAACCTATAAGATCCCGAATTATCAATAATCCAAGCATTCAAAAAACACCTATTTCTTGTCATTTCACACAAAACACTGTTACAATAGCTTCGTATTACTTATAATGAAACTTTGAGAACCTTTCTAAAGGAGCGAATTACACTTGAGTGAAATTATACATCGTTCAAAAACACGTCCGGTCAAAGTCGGAGATTTAACTATTGGCGGTAACAATGAACTTGTTATCCAAAGTATGACCACTACAAAGACACATGATGTTGAAGCAACGGTAAAAGAGATTCACCGTCTCGAAGAAGCAGGTTGTCAGGTTGTCCGCGTAGCTTGTCCAGATGAACGTGCAGCAGACGCAATAGCTGATATTAAGAAGCAAATCAACATTCCACTTGTTGTCGATATACATTTTGACTATAAACTAGCCTTAAAGGCCATTGAAGGCGGAGCCGATAAAATCCGAATCAATCCAGGGAATATCGGTCGCCGTGAAAAAGTGGAGGCAGTTGTCAAAGCAGCGAAAGAAAAAGGGATTCCGATTCGTATCGGGGTAAATGCCGGAAGCTTGGAAAGAAAAATCCTTGAAAAGTACGGATACCCAACGGCTGATGGTATGGTAGAAAGTGCCCTTCATCACATCAAGATCCTGGAAGACCTGGATTTTCACGACATTATCGTGTCCATGAAAGCATCTGATGTGAATTTAGCCATCGAAGCCTACACGAAAGCAGCTAAAGCTTTTGACTACCCACTTCACCTCGGAATCACTGAATCAGGCACATTGTTTGCTGGAACGGTGAAGAGTGCAGCAGGTCTTGGTGCGATCCTTAGCCTTGGCATTGGTAATACACTGCGTATTTCCTTAAGTGCTGACCCAGTGGAAGAAGTTAAAGTAGCCAGAGAACTTTTAAAGTCGTTTGGATTAGCATCAAATGCTGCTACCTTAATTTCGTGTCCGACATGCGGCCGTATCGAAATCGACTTAATTTCAATCGCCAATGAAGTGGAGGAGTACATCTCCACCATTAAAGCACCGATTAAAGTGGCTGTCCTTGGATGTGCAGTAAATGGACCGGGCGAAGCCAGAGAAGCCGATATCGGTATTGCCGGGGCTCGTGGGGAAGGACTACTATTCCGAAAAGGAAAGACCGTCCGTAAAGTTCCTGAAGAGACAATGGTTGAGGAATTAAAGAAGGAAATCGACAAAATCGCAGAAGAATATTTTGCACAGCAAGAAGCAGAAAAGAAAGAACAAGAAGAACAAGAAGTTTAAATGCATGTAAAGAGGACTGACCTTTGATCAGTCCTCTTTTTTCATTTCTTGAAACGCTCCCAATTTCAAGAAAAAGTGTTATTTTTAAAAGAACGGCAGTACAAATAATCCGATAATTATCGATACGGCCCCAATTCCGATGGCCCAGGCACCGAGCATTTCTGCTCCTCTTCTTCTTGCCACAAATCCAAGTACAATCCCAGCAGCCCCCATGATTACAGGGAGAATGAATAAGGAAAGAATGGATAGGGCAAGTGCAGAGTAACCCAATACACGACCTGATGTTGTCGTATCTTCGGCGGTATCCTCTTCAAAGTCGCGGCTTACACTCATTGGAGCAGCAATTTCTGCTGCTGTCTCTTCACGGTATTCTTTACTCACATCTGTTTCCGGATTGTCGTAATACACGTCGATATCTTGTAGATTTCGATCAACGCTGTTTAATTCGCGTCGTTCATCACTCATACAGCAATCCCTCACTTTCTGTGTTTGGGAGCCTTCTTATTGTGTGTCACTCCGCTTTTTTTACTATGCTAATGTTTGTCATTTTTGTTAGCTTACTTTCATTTTTGTAAGCATTCATAACTTTTGAAAGGGTTCTTTCTGCATAAATTTTATTGTTTCTTCATATGGTCTGCCTGAGCTCTGTCAATCATCGTATGGAACATAATTCTCCTCTATTAAAAATAATTTCAATCACTACTCACCATAAATGAGGTTATTTGCTAATTTTTGATGTTATTTATTTTTCAAGGATACATGCTCAAATAGTTGATTGGAGTGTAAGGTGCTCGACTCCTGCGGGAATAGCGGGAATGTTGAGACCCCGCAGGGCGAAAGCCCGAGGAGGCTCAACTCACGCCCCGCGGAAAGCGAGCACCTGGAGCGGAAATCAACTACTACTTTCTTCTTTAAGACAGCAACAGACTTTAAGAAAAGAACCTTTTGAAAACGTCGTTTATCTACTGGTCAGAAATGTGATAAACTTGAAGGAGTTTTTATAAAGAGGAGCATGATGAAGAATGAAACGTTTTGGAATCGATATTGATGGGACAGTTACATCACCTGAATCCTTACTGCCTCACATAAATGAATATTTTAAATTAAATTTAACCTTACAAGACATCACCCAATACGAATTGACAGAAGTTCTGGATATTTCTCCTCAAACCTTTGGAAAATGGTTTAAGGAAGCAGAACCTGTCATCTACAAAGAATCTCCCCTTGCTCCCGGTGCAAAAAAAATATTGGATCAATGGAAAGAAAAACATGAACTTTATTTTATAAGCGCAAGAAGATCAGACCTAATTCAATTAACGAAAGAATGGTTTAGTTCACAAGATTTAATGTACCATCACATCGAATTAATTGGCTCCCATGATAAAATTTCAACAGCGAAAAAACATGAAGTCGATATTTTCTTTGAAGATAAACATGATAATGCCGTATCGATTTCTGAAGAATTGTCAATCCCTGTTCTGTTATTCAACACACCTTACAATCAAAAGCCGATCCCTGATGGAGTCATTCGCGTAAATGACTGGCATGAAGCAAACACCTGGGTTCAAGGCTGGCTTCAAAATCAATCGTAGAAAAAGCCTCTGACATAAGAGGCTTTTTCTATTACACATTAAATAAGGATTTAAAGCGTTCCACGCGCTTTCTGTTCACTTTGAAATCATAATAGCCAAAACGGGAACCTGACTTAATATGTAGAAGATTCGTGTTTTCATCAATATAAAGTTCCAGGTCATCCTTGAATTTCAACCACTTTGAAGTAAAAACCGCTTGTACATAATGTGATTTCTCTTCCTTGATCTCTACATGATCGAACTTCCCCAGGGTGCTGTGGATTTTCGCCTTCGTATCCTTTACGCTTCCATTTATGGGAAGTGGTGCTATTCGATGATATGATGTGAGATCAATTGTGCTCACACAGTTTTTTTTATTCGTTGGGCAGTGAGTAAAAGGCACTGGTTCCATGGCTGCATCTCCTCTCAATTTCTTCCGTATAAATGCATTTTTTCCCTCTTTTACCTTCACTTAAACTATGAACATTTTAAAGAAAAAGAGACCCTAAAAGGATCTCTCTACTGACATTGAGGACATTTACCATATATTTCGAATTTATGACCGGATATATCATACCCTGTATCCGTTAAATTTTCTTTTAATGCTTCCATGGGACATGTATGAATTTCTTTCGTTTTTCCACAATCCATACAAATGAAATGATGGTGATGGTGATGGCTTTCACATGTAAACCGAAAATGTCTTTCACCTGAGAGTTCAGTCTCTTCCAAGATCTCAAGTTCAACAAACAAGCTCAAATTACGGTAGATTGTATCAAAACTGAGCCCCGGATAATCAGCTTTCATATTTTCCAAAACATCCCTGGCCGTCAAATATTTATTAGAGCTGGAAAACAGTTCAAGTAATTGCTCCCGTTTTCCTGTATGCTTATATCCTTTTGATTTTAACAGGTCCATTGCTTCCGTTACATTCAATTTCTACACCTCAACTTTAGAAGAATGACTCGACGTTCTTATTTTCTTAATCACAATTGTAATGAGAAGGATTAAAATCGCCGTCATGACAATCGTGCCACCTGGTGCAAGATTCAAATAGAAGGCACTGATTAATCCAACAATAACAGAAATTTCACCAAATAACAGTGAAAACCCGATCGTTTGCTTAAATCCATTGGCAATCCTGATACTTGCTGCAACCGGTAATGTCATAAGAGACGAAACCAGCAGGATCCCTACGATGCGCATAGAAGCGGCAATCACAAGTGCCACCATGACCATAAAGATAAAGTGGATCGCCTTAGCTGGGATTCCTGACGCCTTTGCATGATCTTCATCAAAGGATAGAAGAAACAATTCTTTATATAGCAGAAAGATCACGCCAATGACAAGAACGCTGATCCCTCCAATCAAATACAAGTCTCCTCTGCTGACTGCGCTGACACTTCCAAACAAATAACTAAATAAATCTGTATTAAAACCGTCTGCGAGTGAAATGAAAATGACCCCTATCCCGATTCCTCCAGATAGGATGATCGGAATCGCAAGCTCCTGATAATGCTTATATAACATACGTAAACGTTCAATAAACAAGGAGCCCATGACTGAGAATACCATTCCAAAATACAGGGGATTCAAACCCGAAAAAGCAGGTATCGTTTTACTTAAATACAGGCTCGCTGCAATACCTGACAGAGTGACGTGACTCAAGGCATCCGCAATTAAAGATAGCCTCCTTACGACGATGAATGCTCCTAATAAGGGGGCGATGATTCCAATGAGGATCCCCGTAAGAAATGCATTTTGTAAAAATTCATATTGAAAAATAGCTTGAAGCATTGTCTTCCCTCCAATCGATCATGAATGATGATGTTCATGCTCATGATTTAAAAAATGTACATCATGACCATAAAAAGAGGAAAGCTGATTTTCTTTTAGCTTTTCAAACTCTTCTGTTTTGCCATGGAAATGTAAATGTTTATTTAGACAAGCGACATGGGTCACTTTATTCGAAATCGATCCTATGTCATGAGTGACAAGAACGAGTGTAATACCTAAATCTTTATTTAACGTTTCTAACATATCATAGAAGTTTTGGACGTTTTGACTGTCCACTCCCACTGTCGGTTCATCAAGAATCAATATATCAGGCTGGCTTACGAGCGCCCGGGCAATGAACACCCTTTGCTGTTGTCCTCCTGATAATTCCCCAATATTACGTTTAGCGAATGGACTCATCCCAACCGATTCAATGGCTCCATACACATCTTGTTTGTATTTAGATGAAATCCTCTTGAACAAACCTGCTTTTTTCGCTAATCCGCTCGCCACCACCTCATAAACCGTGGCTGGAAAACCTGTATTGAAGCTATTGGCCTTCTGGGATACAAATCCTATGCGGTCCCATTGTTTGAACTTTTGCTGGGGGACTCCAAATAACTCAATATTCCCTTGTTTCACTCGTAACAGGCCCAGAACAAGCTTTAGTAAGGTCGATTTACCTGAACCATTAGGTCCGACGATTCCAAGGAATGCCCCTCTGGGAATGGTTAGGTTAATATCTTCGAGCACTCTTTCCCGCTCATACCTGAAATTTACATCTTCTATTTTAATGATAGGATTTGTAGTATCCATTTTTATCATCTCTCTTTATAAGAATCATTACGATTTAAAAGTACATAGGGTAGTATACATGATGGGTGCACAATTGTAAATGTTCATGCCTTGATACCAAATTAAAAGGACTGCTCAATTTGAGTGAGCAGTCCTTTACTCCAATGCTGCATTAATGTATGGCAGACTTAAATCGTGCACCCTTTGTTTCCTGTGTACTCATAATCGTTATGAAGGCATTGGGATCTACATCGGAAACGATGGATTTCAACTTTGTTACTTCAAGTCTGGTGACCACGACATAAATGACCTCTTTATCATTATCTGTGTATCCTCCACGACCCTTTAACATCGTTGTTCCCCTGCCCAGTCTCTTTAATATTGCGTCGGATACATCCAGGTAATGGTCAGAAACAATGATAACGGCCTTCGTTTCATCCATTCCCTGAATCACCGTATCAATCGTCTTAAAGGCAATATAGTAGGTCATAACGGAATACATCGCTTCTTCTAGTCCGAAGACAAATGCTGCCCAGGCGAAAATGAAAATATTGATGAACATAACAAACTCCCCCACTGAAAACGGAAGCTTCTTCGTTAAAAGGATACCAAGGATTTCAGTTCCATCCAGAGATCCACCATGACGTATCACAAGGCCAACCCCCACTCCAAGGGTCAATCCACCGAAAACAGTGGCTAACACTTTCTCTGTTACAAACGGGTCAATATGGTGTAAAAGGCTTTCGATACCTGCCAGTGCGATAATGGCAAACAGAGATGAAACGACAAAGGTTTTCCCGATATGTTTATACCCGTAATACATGAAAGGGAGATTGAGGAAAACGAGCAGGGTTGCAAAGTTTACAAATGGAATGGTGTCTGAAACTAAATAATCCAATATCAGCGAAACACCAATAATCCCACCATCGATGATATTATTTGGAACAAGGAATAACTCAATGGATATAGCAGCCAAGGCTGCTCCAATCGTAATAAAAATCAATCGGTAAATAAAATGAAGGGGACTTTCTTTTTTATGTACTCTTTGGGTCATCGGTCATCGTCAATTCCTTTCCTTTCACTTTATTTTCTTATAAAAATGTCACTTTCTGATCAGGAGTTACATATGTATCTGTTGAGGAGTGATAAACATGAAGCTATTACAAAATGTGATTAATCACAAAATCAACAACATTACAAATGAAGAATTATTAAAGTACGCCAAACAATATAACATTTCATTGACGTCCCAAGAGGCAACAAGCATCGTCGCAAGTGTTAAAGGAAAGAACATCAATATTTTTGATGACAAGAAACGCAGTAAATTGGTGAAGGACTTGGCCAGGATCATAGGTCCCACTAAGGCGAAGGAAATCAACCAACTCTTTTTGCAGCTCATCAGATAGTAAAAGAAGAGGAGGCGTCCCTATTGATGAGAGATGACCTCCTCTATTGCCTTTTTTATTGATTCAGTATCTTCGTTAATACATCTTCTTCGAATGTTTGATTACGAAGCATATCAATTTCGAACTTGTAAGGAGGTTTTTTATTTTTTTTATCTTCTCCTACATACGGTGTTTCCAGAATCTTAGGTATTTCTTTCAGCTGTGGATGATGAACGATATAGTTCAGTGCTTTAAATCCAATATGTCCGAATCCTAGATTTTCATGGCGATCTTTACTGGCTCCACGTTCATTCTTACTATCATTAATGTGCAGAACCTTTAAGCGATCAATCCCGACAATCTTATCGAATTCTTCCAAGACTCCATCGAAATCTTCCACAATATTATATCCTGCATCATGGGTGTGACAAGTATCGAAGCAAACAGAAAGGCGGTCATTCAGTTCTACTCCATTGATGATTTGAGCTAATTCCTCAAACGATCTTCCACATTCAGAACCCTTCCCTGCCATTGTTTCCAAAGCAATTTGCACTTTATGGTCTTTTGTTAACACTTCATTCAGACCTTCTATGATCTTATCGATTCCCTTATCTGCTCCTGCACCTACGTGAGCACCGGGGTGAAGCACAATCTGCCCCGCTCCCAGAGCTTCTGTGCGCTCGATTTCAGAACGGAGGAAATTGACACCTAATTCAAATGTAGCAGGGTTCGTCGTATTTCCTATGTTGATGATATAGGGAGCATGAACAACGATGTCCTCTATCCCATTTTCTTTCATGTGAGCGATTCCCGCTTCAATATTTAAGTCTTCGATTTTTTTTCTTCTCGTATTTTGAGGGGCACCTGTATAAATCATAAAAGTATTCGCTCCATAAGAAACGGCTTCTTCACTGGAGGCTAATAGCATTTTTTTACCACTCATTGAAACATGGGATCCAATCTTAACCATTCTTCTCAACTCCTAAGAAAATCTCTCTATATTGTATCGAATGTGTACAAATGAATCACGTTAAAACACTTATTTGCTTCTGTTTTTCTTTCTTCTCTCACGTTTCTTGATTTGATCCATTTTGTATTTCATTTTCTTTTTATAGCCCGGCTTGACTGTTTTCGGTTTTCGAACCATTGATTTCGCTTTTTCATCAATCTCATCAACATTCGTTTTTTGACGGTTCTTACGTTTGTTCAGGGGTGGTAGCTCAGACCATTCCCCTTTCTTAATATCTTGATGAGCAAAGCTGATTCCGAGCTTCTCCAGACGATTCAATGCATCTTCATCCGAAGGTGTATAAATGGTATAGGCAATCCCTGTATTACCTGCACGCGCTGTACGGCCGGAACGGTGAACATAGAAATCAAGATCTTGTGGCAGTTCAAAGTTAATGATATGACTTACACCTTCAATGTCGATCCCTCTTGCTGCTAAATCAGTCGCTACGATGTACTGATAATCCAGGTTCCTCGTTTGCTTCATCATTTTCTTACGCTCACGTGGAGAAAGGTCTCCGTGAATCCTTCCAACCTTTAATCCTTTAGCGATCAAAGCATCTGCCACTTCATCTGCTTTTTGTTTTGTATTAGTGAAAACGATACCTAAATATGGATTAATTTCCACTAAAATATTGTATAATAGGTTAATTTTATCGCGACTCTTAAGAGGGACGATCACATGTTGGATATTCTTTGCCGATAGCTGCTCGGGCTCGACATGTGCATATTGTGGATTTTCCATATACTTTTTCAAGAATGGTTTCAGTTTCTCTGGAATCGTCGCAGAGAATACAAGCATTTGTAATTTTTCAGGCATCTTAGCGGCAATCTGATCCACATCTTCAATGAATCCCATATCAAGCATCAGATCCGCTTCATCAATCACCAATATACTGGCAGTATGAACAAATAAGGCTTGATCTTTCACTAAATCATTGATTCGGCCCGGAGTACCAACCACAATATGAGGCTGGGTTTTTAATTTCTCAATCGTTCTCTGCTTGTCCGTTCCACCAATAAAGCAACGGGAAACAATGTTGCTATCTTTCGTGATCTTCAATACTTCTTGATAAATCTGTTGTGCCAGTTCTCGGGTTGGAGCAGTGATCACTGCTTGTACCTGTTCAGAATCTGAAGTCACCTTCTCAATGATCGGCAATAGATATGAATGTGTTTTTCCCGTTCCTGTCTGAGATTGACCAATCGCACTTTGCCCTTTTAATATCAGGGGGATCATTTTCTTTTGAATTTCTGTTGGTTCGTAGAAACCCAGTTCTTCTACTGCTTCATTAATGAAGGACTGGAATCCAAATTGTAGAAATAAATTATTTTTCATTCTTCTTTACATCTCCTTTTTTCAAAATATCCTTTTATTTACGCTATTATCGGGATGAATGCCAAGTCGAACACATCATCACTATAGATATTTATAAAATTTACGGATCACTTTATCATCGCGAGTGATTTTATCTTAACGTTAGCAAGCGTCATATTTAAAGAACATCTAACCATTATAATATTTTTTTGGCAAAACATCTAGTTCATACTTATTTTAATTTGAGATGATAGTGTATCAATACCCTTTTTTCACCTATTGCATACTCTATACTGACGAGGAATTTATTCGAATGAAAGGAGGCTGTCATTATGCCGCCTAGAAGAATGAGGAATCAGGGCCAGGATTTGCGAAATCCTTTCGGAATGAGACAGCAGCGGGGATTCAATGGGTTCGGAATGCAGCAGCCTGGAAGAAATAGTTTTGGAATGGGGCAGACGCAGCCACCTCCGTTTCAATTTGGAGGACAACGTCAAAATCAGGGCCTCAATATGGGATTCAATCAGAGGGGAAGAAGCCGAGGGCCAGGAAAAGGTGGTCTATTATCTAAGCTTCTTAAAAAGGGTGATCATCAGAATTCCGGCGGAGGATTATTACAACAATTTTCCAGAGGAGATTCTTCTGCCAACACAACAGGCTTTGACCGATCTCCACAGGCAGCTGGCGGAATCCTACAAAGCCTCTTAAACCCAGGCAATGTGAATTCATTTTTATCCAATACACAGCAAATGCTCCAGACCGCTCAACAGCTGGGTCCGATGTTCCAACAATATGGTCCTATGGTGAAAAATATCCCTGCACTATGGAAGTTATATCGAGGATTCAAAGATATGTCTGCAGAAGATGTATCCGATGGTGGAAATAATGAAGACAAAAATGAGGATATCGACATCCCAGAAGTCGAATCCACCGTTAAGAAAAAAAAGAAGAAGAAACAACCCGTAGAAATTTCAGAGGATAGTGAAGATCTTGAAGATAACCAGACACCATCAAAGTTTAAATCAGGATCAAAACCCAAATTGTATATTTAAGAACGTGATCCCTAAAGGTACTGAATCACCTGTTTAGGGATTTTTCTATTTAACGCCAAATCAAAGGCATTTTGAGAGGGAAAGGTGCACATTATTATCGTTCTCTTTGTCAGGAAGACTGTTCTCCTTTATAATGAAGACAAAACCTTTTCTCATGTAGGAGGATATTCATAGATGGAAATTATTAAGATTACTCCGAGAGGCTATTGTTACGGTGTAGTAGACGCAATGGTCATTGCAAGAAACGCCGCGTTAGACAAATCGCTTCCTCGTCCAATTTATATTTTAGGCATGATTGTTCACAACAAGCATGTGACTGACGCATTCGAAGAAGACGGGATCATTACCCTGGATGGCAGCAACAGAAAAGAAATCATCGAGCAAGTCAATGAAGGAACGGTTATCTTCACCGCTCATGGAGTCTCTCCCGAAGTGAAAGAAATAGCCAAACAAAAAGGACTTGTCACACTGGACGCAACGTGTCCCGATGTAACGAAAACACATGATTTGATTCGCGCTAAAGAAGCCGAAGGTTACGACGTGATCTATATCGGTAAAAAAGGACATCCAGAACCTGAAGGAGCTGTCGGGGTTGCACCTGAGATCGTGCATCTCGTGGAAACAGCAGAAGATGTAGAGAAGCTTTCAATCGAAAACGAAAAAATCATTGTGACCAATCAAACGACGATGAGTCAATGGGATGTATTGGATACGATGGATAAAGTGAAGGAAATGTATCCTCACGTTGAACTGCATAAAGAAATCTGCCTGGCTACCCAGGTTCGACAAGAAGCAGTCGCTGAACAAGCTGGAGATGCAGATGTCCTTATCGTTGTTGGAGATCCTAAGAGTAATAACTCCAACCGCCTTGCTCAGGTATCAAAAGATATCGCAGGTACTCCTGCACATCGGATTTCCGACATTAGTGAATTGGATATTGAATGGATTAAAGATGCGGGCATCGTTGCTGTAACAGCCGGGGCATCCACTCCTACTCCAATCGTAAAAGAAGTCATTAAATTCCTTGAAGTATTTGATCCAAATGATGAATCCACTTGGACAAGAGAGCGAAATGTTCCATTAAATAAAATTCTCCCTAAAGTACGAAAAGCGAAATTGGGAACAAAATAAAGCGAAAGGCCCCTTAGGATTTCTAAGGGGCCTTTCATCTTTACATATACGTAAATGGATTGGTTTCAGCTTTTGACGCGAATATATTGACGATATATCCTTTTTCAGAGGATTTTTTCTCTAAATGACTGGCCACTCCATCCTTCATGACCTTTTCGATGTGATGACCTGCATCAACTACATTCAGCCCCATCATCATGGCATCGTGGGCGGTATGGTAATAAATATCTCCTGAAACGAATACATCCGCTCCCTGTCTTTTCGCTTTTCCGATAAACTTATTTCCATCTCCGCCAAGCACCGCTACTTTCTTCACTTTCGCGTCCCCATCACCGATGACTCTGATTCCGTCCATACCAAATGTTTCTTTCACAACTAAAGCAAATTCCTTAAGACTCATCTCATTTTGTAAATGTCCGATTCTACCTAAGCCTAAAGCGGGTGATCCGTTTTTAAGGGAATAGATATCATAGGCAACTTCTTCATAAGGATGGTGGGTAAACATGGCTTTCAACACCTTTTTCTCTAAAGAAACAGGATAAACCGTCTCCACTTTCTCTTCAGCTACTTCCTCAAGGGAGCCTTGCTTCCCGGTATGAGGGTTCGTGCCTTCCTCAGGGAGGAATCTTCCCTTTCCTTCAGTCGAAAAGCTGCAATGTGAATAGTTTCCGATGTGCCCGGCTCCCGCATTACCGAGGGCCGTTCGAAGTTCCTTTGCATTTTCTTTAGGCACATAAACGACCAATTTACGGAGCTCCTCATGGTGAGTAGGAACGAGTACAGACGTATCCTGCAAATGCAGCATATCGGCCAGAAGGTCATTCACTCCCCCCGTCGCCACATCAAGATTCGTATGAGCCGCATACACGGCAATATCATGCTTGATTAACTTCTCGATCATCCGTCCCTGATACGTGTCCGTTTGCAGGGACTTTAGTGGACGAAAAAGCGGTGGATGGTGAGCAATGATTAATTTCACGTTGTTTTTGATTGCTTCATCCACCACATTCTCCAATACATCCAGGGTGATCATCACATTTTCAACCTTTTCGTTCACCTTACCAATTTGAAGACCAATCGGATCCCCTTCTTCTGCTAAATATTTTGGTGAAAATTGCTCAAACAGCTGGATGATCTCATGGCCGTTTACGGTCTTCATAGGATAAGAACCTCCTCCACCATTTTTATTTTTTGAATAAGTTCCCGTTTACGTTCTTCCAACGCATCCGTTTTTTCGGCTTTTTCCATGTTATTCAATATATTCTTCCATTGATGAAGTTCCTGATTCCATTTTTTCAAAAATGCATTATTACGCTCCTTCATCAAAAATGGACCGAGCAGCAACTCTTTTTCAAGCTCGCCAGAGTAGTGGCGTCTCGGATTCCCTTTCTCCGCCACTAGAATTTCATATACCTTATCATCTTCTACAAGAATGTCTTCCCCTATTAAGTCCCATTCATTGTCCATAAGCCACGTTCGGATGGACCTTGCACTCACATTAGGCTGAAGGACCAACCTGGGTTGATTGGTCAGCTTTGCTTTACCCGCCTCCAGGATAGAGGCAATCAATGTGCCCCCCATTCCGGCGATCGTAATACAATCCACTTCACCTGGAGAAATCACTTCCAGGCCATTCCCTAATCTTACTTCGACCTCTTGAGTTAATTCGGCATCTTCCACTTGTTTCTTGGCAGAAAAATATGGACCCTTCACTACTTCTCCTGCAATGGCAGAGGACGCAATGCCTTTATTGACGGCATAGCACGGTAAGTATGCATGATCCGAACCGATATCAGCGATTTTAGATTGCTTGGGTATGTATGAAACAACTGTTTCTAGTCGTTTTGATAATTGTTGAATATTCATTCGTTCACCTTTATCATTTTTATTGGATACATCATGTACGTTAATCATTTTAACCAACTTTTCTCTATAAAAAAAGCCCTTTGCCTAAAAGACAAAGAACCTTTTTCAATCATTGATTATTTAAGTGACTTGATCCAGTCTGCCATCGCATCTAGATTTTCTTCAGCAATTAAACCGGCTGGCATGATACCTTTACCATTTTTAATCGTTTCTTTAATTTCATCTTTAGAAAGTTCAGTTCCCTTTAGGGCTGGACCTGCTCCACCTTCATAGTTCCCACCATGACAAGATAAACAGTTATCTTTGTAAGCTGCTTCAGGATCGAATTCCCCGCTGGAAGCCTCTTCCCCTTCTTTACCTTCCATTTCCCCGTGACCTTCTTCTTTTGCTTTTTCATCAGCGTTGTTAAGGCCTTCTAAAGATAAGAAGAAAACAAGACCAATTCCAAGAGCCATGATAAGTACGAATGGAATGATTGGATTACGATTCATGATTTTAACCTCCTTTATGTACAAAATCCAAAAATAGTGCTCTTTTCAACACTTTATATTTTACTGTAAAAAACGACAAAGTAAAAGTACTATCAATTAACTTTTCCATCTTTCTCACAAATTAGACACATTTCATGTTAAATAAGGTAAGTTTTCATTTAAAGAAGGAGAGCCCTACTGTCCCAGAGCGGACCAATAGAGCTCCTGATTGCTGTTATAGTGTTTTCACCTTATTGACATCCTATCAGCCTTGAAATGACCATTCTCTGGACTTCTGAGGTCCCTTCCCCGATTTCAAGGAGCTTGGCATCCCGTAGATACCTTTCAACATGATATTCTTTCATGTATCCGTATCCACCATGAATCTGAATGGCTTCATCCGCTACTTCCATACTGATTTCTGAAGCATACAGCTTACACATGGAGGCTTCTTTCGAAAATGGTCTTCCCTGATCTTTCAACCATGCTGCCTTATGAACCATGTTCCTTGCCAGTTCAATCTTCATTGCCATGTCAGCAAGCTTAAATTGAGTGACTTGAAATTGGGATAAGGTTTTGCCAAATTGCTTTCTTTCCTTGGAGTACTGCAGGGCTTTATCAAAGGCAGCCTGTGCCACACCGACAGCCATAGCACCGATTCCAATCCTGCCCCCATCCAGGGTGACAAGGAACTGCTTGAATCCTTCTCCTTCATTCCCCAACAGGTTTTCTTTAGGGACTTCTACATCTTCAAGGACCAACTCAGTCGTGTTTGATGAATGAAGCCCCATTTTTTCATAATTATCGATGACCGTAAATCCTTTTGCTTTAGTCGGAACGATAATCGCACTTATTTCCTTGTTTCCATTGTTTCTACCTGTAATCGCTGTTAAAGCGAGATGATTGGCGTAGCTTGCATTGGTAATATAACACTTATTACCGTTAATAACCCATTTATCCCCTTTATCCTCTGCAGTGGTTTGGGTTCCACCTGCATCGGAACCTGCATTAGGTTCAGTCAGGCCGAAAGCGCCAAATGATTCCCCTGTACAGATTGGCGTTAAGTATTCCTGCTTTTGTTCATGAGAACCAAATAGGTTAATGGGGGCTCCCCCCAGAGAAATATGAGCAGAGTACGTAATACCTGTCGACGCACAAGCCCGGCTTAGCTCTTCGGTTACAATTGCGAAACTGACCGTATCGGCGCCTGCCCCCCCATATTCCTCGGGAAACGGAAGTCCCATCATACCCAGATCAGAAAGCTTCTTGAAAATTTCTTTAGGAAACTCCTTTGTGCGGTCCCGGTCCAACGCACCAGGTGCCACTTCTTCTTCAGCAAATTCCCTGATTGTCTTTTTAATCATTGTTTGTTCTTGTGTTAAGTCAAAATTCATCCTTATCCCCCTTGTCTAACTTTGATGACTGAAAGCCCTAACTCCATTTCCATAATAGCGCTTTCAAACATAATCACTGCACTCTATGAATGCGCTCTCATTCTTATTATAAAAGGGAATGGTGAATTTTCTCAACTTTAAAAAACTTTTAAATTTTCAGAAGTTATAGTAATATATAAATAATTAGTAGGGTTCCACTGCGTAACCTGAAAGCGAAAATAACTCAGCCTCTATTTCCAACCTGCACTTTTCCAAAGGAAACTGTTCAAAAATAAGGTTATGTACATTCCGAAAGAACTCCCAGCGAATAACTCTCCTGTTATTTCTATGGAGGGGAGAAGAAGTATACAAGTGGTAGCCATATACAAGAGTAGAGGAGACAATTGTTTCTTAGTATAATAAATTCCTATTCCTACTATTAATCCGACAAAACTTGCCAAAATCGTTGTTTGCAAAACGATTGACAATTCAGTAAAATAAATGACAAATAATGAAATTATCAAATCGCACAGGTTGAAAATAAGTTTCTCGTTTGGGCATTCTTTTGATCATTGTGTTTTTCCTTCGGTATACAATGCAAGGAGATGATCACATTAGTGCTCTGGCAGCATGTTGGTTTGCTTCCAAAAATGTATTTTATTTACAATCAATTCTTTTCTTGAATCTCTTTCTGTATTCACAATTGCCACACCTTTAGCAGATGAATCCTTTAGCTACATTCGTCAAAGGTGATAAAAAACCCTTTAATTTGGGCAAAAAAAAACCACCTCTACGCATAATAGAGGCAGCAAATGGGTTCTATTCCAAAAAGTCTTTTAATCGTTTGCTTCTGCTTGGATGACGCAGTTTTCTAAGAGCTTTTGCTTCTATCTGACGAATACGCTCCCGTGTTACACCGAAGACCTTTCCTACTTCTTCAAGCGTACGTGTCCTGCCATCATCCAGACCAAAGCGTAAACGAAGAACATTTTCTTCACGATCTGTTAAAGTATCCAGTACATCTTCAAGCTGTTCTTTTAAAAGTTCGTAAGCAGCATGTTCTGAAGGAGATTGAGCTTCTGCATCTTCAATGAAGTCACCAAGATGAGAATCGTCTTCTTCACCAATCGGTGTTTCAAGGGATACCGGCTCTTGAGCAATTTTAAGAATTTCCCGAACCTTTTCAGGTGTCAAATCCATTTCTTCTGCGATTTCTTCCGGTGCCGGTTCACGCCCTAAGTCTTGTAATAGTTGTCTTTGAACGCGAATCAGTTTGTTAATGGTTTCCACCATATGAACCGGGATACGAATCGTTCTGGCCTGATCAGCGATAGCACGTGTGATGGCTTGGCGAATCCACCAAGTTGCATACGTACTGAATTTGTACCCCTTGCGGTAATCAAACTTTTCTACCGCTTTAATCAGACCCATATTCCCTTCCTGGATAAGGTCCAGGAATAGCATACCGCGACCGACGTAACGCTTAGCGATACTGACAACCAGTCTTAAGTTCGCTTCAGCGAGACGTCGTTTAGCTTCCTCATCGCCCTCTTCAATTCTCTTGGCTAGATTTATCTCTTCCTCTGCAGATAAAAGGTCGACTCTTCCGATTTCTTTCAGATACATACGAACCGGATCATTTATTTTAACCCCTGGAGGAACACTTAAATCATTCAGATTGAATTCTTCTTCCTCTTCCTTCTCTAACTCCGTGGCACCCGGATCATCATCTTCGTCGTTTTCATTGATGATTTCTACACCCTGTTCACCTAATTGTTCGTAAAATTCATCCATTTGATCTGAATCCAACTCGAACCCTGATAATTTATCAGCAATATCTTCGTATGTGAGGACTCCTCTTTTTTTACCTTGGTTAACTAAAAATTCTTTCACCTGATCAACAGTTAATTCTGACGCTATTTGTTTGGAACGCGCTGACTTTTCAGCCATTTGTTCCCCTCCTTCCAACTTCCTTACAAAACCTTATTATAGAGACTTACGCAGCTGTAAGATTTCCATTGCTATTTGTGCTTCTTTTCGGTAATCCTTCAGTCGTTCTGCTTCTTTTCTTTCCACTTCTTTTTCTTTTATTCTCAACATCTTTTGATGTTTTAACACCTGATTGACATAATCTACTAATTCTTGGTCCGTACTTTCTTCGCTAATAGACATCATTTCAATGTCCGTTACGATCCTTCTTAACCTCTCATCGGGAAGATACCCAATAAAGGCACTGGCACTTGGAGGTAGACCTTCTTCATAATAACCCAATAAATAAGTAATAATAGCCTGATGTTCATCAATATTAAGGTTAGTACCTGCAAGCCACTCTTGCACCTTGTAAGCGATATTCGGATCCTTAAGCATATAGGCAATCAATCTTCTCTCAGCAGTTTGGTATGCGGGTAACAATTTAGACTGAGTCTGCCTGGTGAAAGTACCTTGCATACCTATCTGTTTAGGTGGTTTAGACTTCCGTTTGTCCGGGCCTTCCAGTTCAGTTAACTGCTCTTGAAGAGCCTCTAAAGATAGTTCGAACTCATCCGCCAAATACCTTAAATAATAATCCTTTTCAACCGCCTTACTCAGATGAGTAATTTCCTTAAGTATTTCTTCTATATACTTCAGGCGATCTCCTTCATCGTTTAAGTTTTTCTTCAGCTTATAGTACCGAAGCTTAAATGCCATGAACGTTAAGCTTGCCCCTATTACATCTTGTTGAAACTTTGTTGAACCATATTTGGAAATGTAGTCATCAGGGTCTAATTGTTCCGGTATTGAAGCGACACGAATATTCAGCTGATGATTGTGAAGAAGATTTCCTGCCCGGAATGCAGCTTCCACTCCAGCAGAATCACCATCATAACAAATGATAACGGAATCCGTTAGACGCTTGAGCAAGCCTATTTGCTGCTCTGTTAATGAAGTACCCATAGTGGCTACACCATTTTCCACTTCTGCTTCATTAGCTGAGATGACGTCGGCAAATCCTTCAAACAGGATGGCCTGTTGCTTTCTTCTAATCATTGCACGTGCGCCGTGATAATTATAAAGAATGCTGCTTTTGTTAAAAATTTTCGTTTCCGGACTGTTTAAGTACTTCGGTTCATCATTTGAATCAATGCTTCTTCCTGAAAATGCGACCGTGTTCCCTTTGGTATCAACAATAGGAAACATGATTCTTCCTCTGAAGCGATCTAAGAAGGAATTGTCTCTTTCTCTTCTAACGAGTAAACCCGCCTCTTCCATCAGCTCCAGGGAATAGCCTCGTTTCTGAAGGAACTTAACCGTGAAATCCCAGCTTGGAAGTGACCATCCAATCTGAAATTTAGTAATACTTTCAGTAGTAAACCCCCGGTCCAACAAATATTCGAGGGCTTCCTGACCTTCCTTTGTATTTAGAAGGAGATGATGGTAAAATTTACTTAATAACCCATGAGCTTCCATCATTTGCTTTTCATCTTCTTGAGGGGGAAGTTCCCTTTCAGATGAAGAGGTTTGAATGGAGATTTCTTCTCCTACTTTAGAGCCAAGCTTTTGCGCTGCTTCCAGGAAGCTTAAACCATCAACATCCATTAAAAACGTAAACGCATTTCCTCCGGCTCCGCATCCGAAGCAGTGAAATATTTGTTTGTCAGGGGAAACAGAAAAAGATGGAGTATTCTCTCCATGAAACGGACACAAACCAAAATAATTGCGCCCCTGCTTTTTCAGTTGTACATAATCACTGACGACATCTACGATATCAGTTGACGATAAAATTTTATTTAACTTATCTTCAGGGATTCTTTCAGACACGATTTATCACCTGTTTTTATTTACCCTCTTAATCCATTCTGTATTTATTAAGATTCTCCTGCAATTTCCGACAAGATTTTATCGAAGCAAATACAAAATGTTTCTCTGTCTTCATTTGTAAAAGGTTTAGGACCTTTACCATAGTTTCCTTTACGGCGTTCTTTTGCTGCGACGTATCGATAATCGAGTGCGGTGACTATACTCTCTTCCCTGTAGGCTTTTCCCCTGGGAGAGATTGCATAAACTTTTTTCGGCAAGACCAAGCTTGCCAATCCAATATCCTGGGTTACCAGTACATCCTGGGGTCTGACATGGTTCATAATGTATAAGTCAGCCGCTTCTTTCGAACTATCGACATATACCCACCTGCCTTGGTCAGGTGTGTTCTTTCTATGGGCATGAGAAGCAACAAAAACAACTTCAAATCCATATACTCTGGTAATTTTAATGATTTCCTGTTTTACCGGGCAAGCATCTGCATCTACATAGACGATAGACTTATGTTCGCTCATACTAACTATTCTACATCACTCCGTATTATCCTTCTCTCTTTATGAACTTTCCTAGAGATTTGATTAAAATTGTCGAATTTTAATTGAGACGAGACTTGACATATCACAATAATTAGTTTATTCCTTAAGGGTTTAGTCTAAACCTATTTTAAATATTTTTATCACAATTTTTTATTATAGTATAATCGGACAGGTTTGACCACTATAAAAACTCAGGTAAATGAAACCTTTCTATGCTAATGTTTATATTCACCCAAAAAAAGAATGATTCTTCCACTTTATTCAGGGAAAGAATCATTCTTTTTTACTTAAAAGTTAATCGTTTGAGTGCTGATAGATATTGGTAATGACATTCGCTGTTTCTTCAACCGCTTTGTTCGTTACGTCGATCACATGACACCCGATCCGATCGGTGATTTTCTCGAAATATTTCAGCTCATCTTCGATCCGTTGAATATTCGCATAGCTCGCCTGATCGTTCAATCCCAATGATTTTAATCTTTCACGGCGGATTGTATTTAACTTCTCAGGGCTGATCTTTAATCCGAAACATTTCTTCGGAGAAACCATAAACAGTTCCTCTGGAGGATCGACTTCCGGTACGAGTGGTACATTGGCCACTTTAATTCTCTTCAGTGCAAGGTATTGTGATAATGGCGTTTTCGATGTTCTTGATACACCCACTAAGACAATATCCGCTCTAAGGATACCGCGAGGATCTCTGCCGTCGTCGTACTTAACGGCAAACTCAATGGCTTCTACTTTCTTAAAGTAATCATCATCCAACTTTCTTACCGTTCCTGGCTCGAACAATGGTTCCTTTTGGTAAACTGATTGATATTTATCCATTAATGGACCGATAATATCGAAAGCGTATAACTCTTCTCTTTCAGCTTCTTTTTTAATATACGCCCGCATATCCGGCTTTACCAGGGTGTAAACAATAAGCCCCTGGTTTAATTTCGCTAAGGAAATCACTTCGTCGATATGTTCCAGGTCCTCTACATACGGAAAGCGTTTAATGACCGTATTGGAACCATTGAATTGGCTAATCGCCGCTTTTGTGACTAGTTCAGCAGTTTCACCCACCGAGTCGGAAACAACATAGATGATCGGTTCTCTCACGATCGTTCACCACCTTCTAATATTCATCTGCTAATGCTACAAATGCTTTCGTGATATTGGTTTTCGTAATTCTGCCTATTACCTCTAAATCGCCTTTTTCTGTTTTCTTAATCACAGGAACAGAGTCAATTTGCTTATGAATCAAGTCTTTGGCTACGCCTATTAGCTGGTCATCTTTTTCACAGACGGTAATATTGGGCATTCTCGTCATAATAATATTCACCGGCAAGGTACTAAGTTCCTGCTTCCCGATGCTCGCTCTTAAAAGATCCTTACGAGATAGAACTCCAACTAAATACGTATTGGCATCGACTACAAATAATGTCCCTACGTCCTCCAGGAACATTGTAACAATGGCATCATACACAGAAACATTTTCATTTACCACTACAGGAATCGATTGATAATCCTTAACATATATTTTGTTAAGGTTTTCTGTCAACAGCTGCGTTCCTGTTTTCCCTGTATAGAAATATCCCACTCTGGGACGGGCATCAAGGTAACCCGCCATGGTTAGAATGGCTAGATCAGGTCTGAGAGTTGCCCTGGTCAAGTTTAATTGATCGGCGATTTGTTCACCAGTGATAGGTCCGTTGTCTTTAACTATTTGTAAGATATGTTCTTGACGCTTATTAAGTTCGATTGTTACTCACCACCTAACGAACAGACTATTTATGTTATACTTTATATGAAATATTATATACTATTTAATCGAAATGAAAAGAGCATATTATCATTCTATTGTGTCAACACTATATTTTAAATTTCACTTTACAAAGAGTATCTTTTTTTAAAACAAACTTCAAATCTTTTCTCTTCATGAGATCAATAGTTGTTTTTATTCAAGCATCATGATAAAATATCTTCATCTTACAACCAATAATGCTATGACGGATCGATAAGTACTTGCTGCACTCAAGCGACCAGGGAGGGTGAAAGCCTGGAAAGCAAGGAAACGGCAATCCCGAGCTATTTAAACTTTAAAAGTGGGTATACATGTATGACACGTATATCAACTAGGGTGGAACCGCGAGTATCAAGCTCGTCCCTAGGCCATGCGCCTAGGGACGAGCTTTTTTATTTTATTTACATACATGATGAAAAGGAGTGACTTTTATGTCAATGGAACAAGTAGTAAATTTAGCGAAGCATCGCGGATTTGTTTTCCCGGGTTCTGAAATTTACGGAGGACTTGCTAACACGTGGGATTACGGTCCATTAGGTGTAGAATTAAAAAACAATATTAAAAAAGCATGGTGGAAAAAATTCGTACAGGAGTCCCCTTACAACGTGGGTCTCGATGCAAGTATTTTAATGAATCCACAAACCTGGGTAGCCTCTGGTCACGTTGGAAACTTCAACGATCCAATGATCGACTGTAAGCAGTGTAAAACACGCCACCGTGCAGACAAAATCATTGAAAATGCCCTTGAAGAAAAAGGTATTGAAATGATAGTGGATGGACTTTCGTTTGAGAAAATGGAAGAAATCATCAAGGAGCACAGCATAGCGTGCCCGGATTGCGGAAGCCAGGACTTCACGGATATCCGTCAATTCGATTTAATGTTTAAAACTCACCAAGGCGTTACGGAATCTTCAACAAACGAAATCTATTTACGCCCTGAAACGGCTCAAGGAATCTTTGTCAACTTCAAAAATGTGCAGCGTTCCATGCGTAAGAAAATGCCATTTGGTATTGCACAAGTCGGAAAAAGCTTCCGTAATGAAATTACACCTGGTAACTTCACATTCAGAACACGTGAATTTGAACAAATGGAACTGGAATTCTTCTGTAAACCAGGCGAAGACCTCGAGTGGTTCTCTTACTGGCGTGAATTCTGTAAAAACTGGTTACTTAACCTGGGAATGAACGAAGATAACATGCGTTTACGCGATCATGATAAAGACGAATTATCCCATTACAGCAATGCAACTACGGATATTGAATACAAATTCCCATTCGGATGGGGAGAGCTTTGGGGCGTAGCAGATCGTACAGACTTTGATCTAAAGCGTCATATGGAACATTCCAATGAGGATTTCCATTACATGGATCCTCAAACAAACGAAAAGTATGTACCATACTGTATCGAACCGTCTCTCGGAGCAGACCGTGTAACTCTTGCGTTCCTGTGTGATGCCTTTGAAGAAGAGGAGCTTGAAAATGATTCACGTACAGTGCTTCGTTTCCATCCGGCACTGGCTCCATTCAAGGCTGCGGTACTGCCGCTTTCGAAGAAGTTGTCTGATGATGCATTCAAGGTGTATGAAGAATTATCACAGGATCTTATGATTGACTTCGACGAAACAGCATCAATCGGTAAACGCTACCGTCGTCAAGATGAAATCGGTACACCATTCTGTATCACATTTGACTTTGACTCCGTTGAAGATCGTCAAGTGACCGTGCGTGACCGTGACACAATGGATCAGGTAAGAATGCCTATCAGCGAAGTTAAAGCATTTTTACAGGGAAAAATTCAATTTTAAAACCTAAAGCGGAGGGGCTTTGCCCAGAGGCGACAAGCATAAGACGAACATACCGGAAAGGCGTTCTTTGCCTTTTTGGTATGTTTGACTTATGACCTCGAGCCTCTAAGCCCCGGAGCTTGCAGACACATAAAAAACAGGCCCATTCACATATCGTGAATGGGCCATTTCTATATAATCACAAGCAGCTTTATAAGCTAGAATAAGTCCTTTAGGTTATCCATTTGGTCGAGGAACCTTCTGGATTTTAATGTTAAACCTGAATTTTCATCGTAATAAGTCCTGATTACCCGCTTCAATTGAAGTTTTGTTTCATCTTTTACCGATATATTTCCCAATCGATTGAGATCAAAATAGTAAAATACCCTCAGAAGCTTCACAGTGCTTTGTGAGATCGGAAAATGATGAGGATCTTCACTTAGACAGCGATGACAGATGAATCCATTTTCTTTAAAGGAAAAGGCGAACTCACCATCAGCTTCCCCGCATACACTACATCCATTCAAATGAGGATACAGCCCCAATACCGGGAGCATCTTCATTTCAAATATGTGCATAAGAATCTCAGGATCATAGTCTTCATTTAAATAGTGAATGGTCTTGTAAAGCAATTCAAATAGAAATGGGTTCGGTTTCCGGTCCTCCGTCGCTTTGTCGAGAAGGTCGACGATGTAAGTGGCATAAGCCGTCTTAAACAAATCTTCCCTTACATGCCTTAACGATTCAACCATCTCTCCCTGTTGGAGAGTCCCCAGCCCACTTCCTTTAATAAAAAGGAAATAACCATATGTAAACAATTGTGAAATGGCGGATAGACGGCTATTAGGTTTCTTTGCCCCTCTAGCCATCAATCCAATCTTTCCGAATTCTCGTGTGTATATGGTAACAATTTTGTTCGACTCACCGTAATGATTCGTTCGAATAACGATTCCTTCACACTTCTGTAGCATATAGCCACCTCCCGATATCAATCCACCCGGGTGATGACAAACTTATCACGTTAAAGGAAAATCAACTTCCGCTGTTTCTTCTTCAAAGCTGTAAGGATCCTCAACCGTCTCCTTTTCAAGCTCCTTAAAAAGTAAATAGGTGTCTATACTTCCTGTCTGCGAAAAAAATTTCCATGTTAAGTCTAACATAAAAAACCCACCTTTCTGGATTTAAACTAGCAAGACTTCATAAGCTTTCTTGTGATTAGAATGAGCATTTTCTCTCTAAAAGATGTGGCCTAAATATTGTTAATTTAATCATCAATATTCGTCATCGCTAAAGCCAAAGTCACGAAGGGTGGAAGATCGGTTCCTCCAATCCTTTTGGACCTTCACCCATAGTTCAAGATAAACCTTTGATCCCAATAGGTTCTCAATGTCTACACGGGAACGCTTTCCAACTTCTTTAAGCATGGATCCCTGTTTTCCAATCACAATTCCTTTTTGTGAATCTCTCTCCACAATAATGGTGGCGATAACATCGATAAGATCCTTCTCTTGCTTTCTCTCCATTTTATCGATTACGACTGCAATACTGTGAGGGATCTCTTCCCTTGTCAGATGCAGGACCTTCTCACGAATGAGTTCTGAAACGATGAAACGTTCCGGATGGTCGGTAATTTGATCAGCCGGATAGAATTGAGGTCCTTCTGGTAATTGATCCTTTAATAGTTGCAAAAGATTATCTACGTTATTTCCTTCAAGTGCTGAAATCGGAACAGTCGCCGCGAAAGGAAACAGGTCATTGTATTGTTGAATCATTGGCAATAACGCATCTGGATGGATTTGGTCAATTTTATTCAGAATAAGGAAAACGGGTGTTTTTACCCCTTTTAACTTCTCAATAATGAAATGATCCCCTTTTCCTAATCCTTCTTCAACATTGACCATGAACAAAATGACGTCCACTTCTTTTAAAGTGTTCTGAGCAATCTTCATCATGAAGTCTCCCAGTTTGTGTTTCGGTTTGTGTATCCCTGGAGTGTCGATGAATATCATTTGTGCATCATCTGTCGTGTAAACTCCCTGAACTTTGTTTCGTGTTGTTTGAGGCTTATCACTCATAATCGCAATCTTTTGACCGATTACACGGTTCAGGAAAGTGGATTTCCCAACGTTCGGTCGTCCGATGATGGAGATGAAGCCTGATTTGTATTCTGTATTACTTCCAATATTACTCATTTAAATCCTCCGGTGAAAAAGCTCCTGGTAATAGTTCTGCAACGGTTAGTTCTTCCACATCGCCTTTAAGATTTGTCAGTACGACTTTCATTTCTTTCGGGCATAATTCCGAAATGACCTGACGACAGGCTCCACATGGTGGCACCGGTCTTGCCGTGTCTGCTACAACCGCAATCATTGAATAGTCTGTATCGCCTTCTGAGTAAGCTTTGAATAGAGCTGTTCGTTCGGCACAATTACACATGCTATAGGCTGCATTCTCGATATTACAACCGTGATAGACCTTACCATCCTTTGACAGAAGGGCCGCTCCCACCTTGAATTTACTATAGGGTACGTATGCTTTTTCTCTCGCTAGTTTAGCTTCTTGTATCAATTGTTCTGCATTCATTCGTTTAACTCTCCTTTTAACCCTTACACATTCATTTTACTACAATTTTCATAAAAGAAAATGGGCTGTTATCATTTTGTAATAAAATAGTTAGATAATTCAAACTATTTATTGATTTTGTCCTTTGCTCCACTTATTCTATACAAGTATAAGAACGTTTTCAAATGAATTAAAGGCTGCAAGAGAGAAATCGTTCAATTTCTCTCTTGCAGCCTTTGTTTTCCAGATATTCGTATCTTCTTTGCTTCCATCAAAGAGCAGAAATAAGCTCAAGTAGCTTTGGAAGAAATATAATGACACCAACAATCGCAGTACAGAACGCAAAGAGTAATACGGCAGCCGATGCAAGGTCCTTTGCCGCTTTCGCCAAGGGATGGTAGTCTGAAGTTGAAAGGTCCACAGCCTTTTCAATCGCTGTATTCATTGTTTCAAGTGCCAACACCGAAAACACCAATATGATCAGGATGATCCATTCCATGGCAGATACAGAAAGCATATACGCTAAGATAAAAACAATTATCCCTACACATGAGTGAATCCTGAAATTCTGCTCCGTGGCCCATACAGATTTAATCCCATCTACGGCATACTCAAAAGACTTCAAGAACCTGAATAGGCCAAACTTAGTCCCTTTTGAGTCCATATTCATCTAAAATATCCTTTTGTCTCTGAAACATTTTCTTTTCATCCATTGCTTCCATATGATCATAGCCCAATAAATGCAGGAAACCGTGAAGAGCAAGAAAACCCAGTTCACGGGAAAATGAATGATTATATTCTTCCGCCTGCTCTTTGGCTCGATCGATGGAAATGATAATATCACCGAGTACACGGGGAATTTGACCACCTACAATTTCAACTTCGTCCTCTCCCAATTCTTCAAGAGCAAAGGAAATCACATCTGTGGGCTGGTCCTTGTGGCGGTATTCACAATTGATTTCCTGGATTCTTTCGTTCGTCACAAACGTAACCGATACTTCGCTGTCATCTTCGACCTCTTCTTTTTTTGCTGCAAAGTTTAAGATGTTTTGCACCAAACTTGTTTCCTCTTCGGATAATTTTTCAGTTTCATCAATAAAGTCGATCAATAATGTCATGCTTCTTCTCCTTTTGCTTTAAGTTCCGGATATTCTATTCTCGGATGAAAGATTCCATTCAACGTCTCACAGAGAGACCTCTTGACTGTTTCCAATTGCTTCAAT
Source organism: Rossellomorea sp. y25 (assembly GCF_038049935.1). NCBI lineage: Bacteria > Bacillati > Bacillota > Bacilli > Caryophanales > Bacillaceae > Rossellomorea > Rossellomorea sp. y25. The sequence continues at coordinate 3,056,521 of NZ_CP145886.1, forward strand.
GAAATATCACATTCGTTAAACTGACCGTCCTGCAGGCGGTCTTGTACAATGGAATGAACAAGCTGTTGAATCTCTCCCTGAGTGGGAGATGTCTTCGATCTGACAGCCGCTTCTACACTATCTGCAATGCTAATAATGGCCGCTTCCCTTGTTTGTGGTTTAGGACCGGGATATCGATAATCTTCTTCCTTAACATCTTTCCCTTGTTCCTTTGCCTTATAATAAAAATATTTCAACAACGTCGTGCCATGATGCTGCTCGGCAATATCTACAATTTCCTTTGGCAACTTATGCTTACGCAGCATGTCGGCACCGTCTGAAGCATGACTTATAATAACATCCCTACTCGTCTCAGGCGAGACCCGATCATGGGGATTTTCCATATTTAGCTGATTTTCTATAAAAAAGTGTGGCCTCTTTGACTTTCCAACATCATGATAGTAGCATCCGACCCTCGCTAATAGTCCGTTTGCGCCAATGGATTCACATGCAGATTCTGCAAGATTCGCTACCATCACACTGTGATGATAAGTACCCGGCGCATCGGTCAGCAGCTTCTTTAATAATGGTTGTGTAGGGCTTGATAGCTCCACCAGCCTCATGGAAGAAAGTATGCCAAACCCGGCCTCGAAAAACGGAAGGAAACCGATTGTTAATATAGAGGAACCGATTCCTGATACCAGGGCAAACACGAGATAATACACATATTCGCTATTGGAATAAGAAGTACCGCTTAACAGAACTAAAAACGCCAGGATCAATATATTCACAAGAGCTACATAAATACCCGCTCTTAAAATATTCGAGCGCTGATTGCGGCTCACCAGGAAAAGAATCCCTGAAACTCCACTGAATAACGTATAAATAGCGATCTCTATATCGATTGAACCAGAGAACTGATGGTGAAAGACGATACTTGAGCAGGCTGATAGTATAAATATCATCATCATGGCAATCCGCTCATTCAATAAAATCCTCAGTATCATCCCCGTGAATGCAGCAGGTAATATAAAGGCAATATCATTGATCTCCATCTGGTCTATTAATCCCACAATCTTCATGATCAGCAGTGAAATCACAAATACGATACTTGTAAGGATTAAATAGTTCTGTTTTCGTTCTTCTGTTACTTCCAGGGTGTAGAAAAAGTAATACAGAGAACTGATTATGACAAGGACAAAGAGGGCTAGTCCAATATAGGGCTTGAAAGAGAACGTATTTTCTACCATCCCCATTGATTTCAGGATACTGTATACTTTCGGTGTAATCAGGTCTCCATCCTGTACAATGACTCCACCTTCAATGATTTCAACCTTTTGAACATTAACTTCAGCGAGTTTCTTCAACTCATCGGTTTTTTCTGCGTCGTAATACTGAGTAGGCTCAAGGGCAACATTTCCAAGCGCAACAGCCGCTGTAGTCAGATCACCTTTAAAACTATAGCTCGTGATCCTTTGTTCTAAATTGAATCTCGCTTCTTTTAACTCATCCTCTTTCACACCATTCTCCATAATGACTTTCAATTGAGTGGAAACGATCGTCTCCAATCGATCCAAGTCTTCTTCTGGTGCTTCTAAAAGGGTTTTTAATACTGAGTCATTCAAACCATTGGTCACATTATTATCTTTATCCTTTGGAAGCTTCCCTTTAAGCAGCTTTAGCTGCTCATTTATATCAGCCCCGGGAGAAGGCTTTAGATCCTCGGTTTCTTCATCCTTCGTTTCCGCCTTCACTTCTTTTACACTTTCAATGAGTGAGCGAAGAAGGGATATGGAGTTGTCGACGGCTCCTTCTTTCGTGGTATAGACATTCGCTACTTCAGCCTTTGCTTCTTCCCTCTTCTTCTCAGTAGCCTCATCATCAACGAATTTCTTAGGAGCCCTTATCGTTGTAGGAGCTTCTTCATACAAATTGATATCCAGGGTTTTTGGTTTTACGTTTCCATATAAAACCCCAAAAACAATAATACCAAGTAACACAAATAAGAGATTGGTAAAGAGTCGGTAGCTAAGAATGCTCCTTATTTTGAGTAAAAATGGGTGCGTTTGCATAAAGAACCCCCTGTTATGTAAGTACAATTTCAACCAGTTCAAGGTAAAGAGCTTACAAAAAAAGCACGAGTAAAAAATAATCCATCAATTATGTAAAATGATAACAGTTTTTTACTTAATTATCTATGTTAAACCCTATAAAAAAGATTGATCCTGCATGTGTCATCTCTGTTCAAGGATGACACACTGGATCAATCTCTTTATCGTATTACTTTTCTATTGTTTCATACGCATCGATTATTTTAGCGACCAATGGGTGACGAACCACATCCGCTTGATCAAGATAAATAAACGATACTCCTTTTACATCCTTTAATATTCTTTCAGAAGAAATTAATCCTGACTCGCTACCTCTTGGTAAATCCACTTGAGAGCGATCTCCAGTGATGATCATTTTCGAATCAAAGCCAAGTCTGGTTAAAAACATTTTCATTTGTGCTTTCGTTGTATTTTGGGCCTCATCCAATATGACAAACGCATCATCCAGTGTACGACCCCTCATATATGCCAGAGGAGCGATTTCAATGGTTCCTCTTTCAATCAATCGAGCTGTATGCTCGGCCCCCAGTACATCATGCAAGGCGTCATATAGGGGACGCAGATAAGGATCTACCTTTTCCTTTAAGTCACCTGGAAGGAAGCCCAGGCTCTCTCCTGCTTCAACAGCAGGGCGTGTAAGGATAATTTTTTTAACCTGCCCGTTTTTTAACGCATGTACTGCCATTACAACAGCCAGATAGGTTTTCCCCGTACCTGCAGGACCAATCCCAAACACCATATCGTGTTTCTTGATAGCGTGGATGTATTGGCGTTGCCCAAGAGTTTTCACCCTGATGGATTTACCTTTTGCATTTTTCGTAATTTCTTCATTGTACAAATCTGTAAAGTATTCAAGTGTGCCTTGTTTGCCCATTTCCAGTGCATAGTGAACATCTCTTTGGCCAATATTGATTCCTTTACGTATCACAGCTACGAGTCGATCTGAAACTTCAAGAGCGAGACTTACATCTTCTTCCTTACCTGAAACCAGCAATTCTTCGCCTCTTGTTACGATGGAAACGTGTAATTCCTGTTCTATTAATTTAAGGTGAGAATCTGAAACACCAAACAATGCGATGGCTTCGTTGGGGTTTTCAAGTTGTAATTTCATTAAGATTTCATCTGACATTCGTTAGTCTCCTTGAATAATTGGTTGTCCTACTGCAATGTTTTCTAATACTTTGAAGTGAATTGTTACCCTAACTTTACCATTCTCAACCTTTTCTTGCAAAATTTTTTCACCTGTGACTTCTGCATCCTCAGGGAGGCTGGATTCCAAATTACTTTTGGCCAGCTTCTTAGCAGCATCAATGGCTTCTGATTTTGTATACGTTCTCTCTACATCTTCTTTCTCTTTAAAGCTTTTATCAATATAATATATAGGCAGCTCCCATTTAAGAAAACGAAGGTTCTTTTTGTTCTCTTCCACGATGGACTCTTTGTACTCAACCTTGCCAAATCCCCAAATCGGAATATTGAAAGAACCGACTCCGACATAATGTTTTCTTTTTTCATTACCGCTAAAAACCACAAATCGGGATTTCAATGGAAGATCCACGTTTGATTTATACCATGTTTCCCCCAGGATTTTCGCCTTGGCCGAAACCCCTTTAGGATCTTTTTCATTCCCGATCAAACCCGATACGAGGAGCTGACCTTTGTTTACATAGTCATTGACGTTCACCTGGGGGTCTCCTTCTTCTACAAACATTTGAGTGATGATTGCTTTCTTCTTGGCTACAATATGCTGCAGACCAGATGATTCAGATGGTTCAGGGGCATTCTTCTCAACCACTTGGAAGTGAAAGGTTGTCCCTTGCAATTCCACCCCCACCCATGTAATATTGTTCATCCTGTAGGATAGCTCCCGTTGGATATTTTCCACATCCGGCAGGGAGAATTGCAGCTTTCCTTTCGACACTCCCATTTCTTCCAGCTCTTTTCTTATACTGTGCTCCGTTTGGGGTGATGCTCCTTTAATTTGAATGTCCCAAACCATATTGGAAAGCAGGAACACAATGACGAAGAAAGCAAGTCCACCTATCATGAACCCTGAGTTCTTCAGGGAACGCTTAAACAGAAATGGAACTCCCTGACCTCTTAGAAATGTCACTTTACACTCGGATGTCCGTACCGCTCTTCGGAAGTTATGTACATCTTCTAAAGATAAGTAAAAGGTGATGGTCTCCGTTCCAGCCCTCTTCACATTCCAAATCGTGATACCCGCCCGGAGCAATTGATTAATAACCCTCTCAATTAATCTGCCTTCCATTTTTACAAATACCTTTCCTCTCAAAAAGGTAAACCACTGGTTCTTCAAATCGGTCCCCCCTATTGTTCTAAATAGATCACTTCTACGATCTTCCCCTGAAGAAGAATTTCTTCAGGAAGAATCATCTTGATGACAAATTGCTCACCTTTTATTAAAAGTTGACCTTGTTTTAGCAGAAGCCGCACCTCTCGATCTGTGAACGTCAGCAGACCGCGATGGTTTTCTATATAGATATGAATTTGTCCAATCATTGTGACGCGAGGAAGGTCCATCATGACATCTTCAGGTAAATCCATCTTCTGTGTCATCCACTTACGCATTTGTTGTAAAAAGCTTTTCGCCATAAAAAAAGAACCCCCTTTCATCTCATATTTATGAAATGAAAAGGGGTTTCATCACTCTTATTTTTGATGATGGCGTTTTTTTGATCTCGGAGGTCCAAATACCTCTGAGAAGATAAATCCTTTTACGATATCATCTTCATTTTTGAAATCGATGTTGAGAGTTGACCTTTTCTCCCTTATTTTCTTTGCCCTTGTTTGATGAGCTTCCAGTCGGCGGGAATACCGCTCTTCTTTCTTTTGCAAGTCTGCATACGTTGATTCTGCTTCCTTCTTCTTTTCTTCAAAACGGGTTTGAATGGAAGAGGCTGCGTCTTTCAATGGTTCTTTGTATTCTCTTGGCACTCTGCTGCGTGCCGGTCTCTCTCTCTCCCTTTCTCTTCCTCTTTCATAAGGTTCGGAAGGAGGGGGAGACGCCGTTTGAATCGGTTTTTGCCTTACTGGTTTAGTAGAAGGCGACTCTTTCACTTTATTGAAAATCGACGTGATGAGCCCGATCAGTATGGCTATGATTAAAGGTTCCATGGAGAAAACTCCTTTCTCACAAGGGGAAATTACTTATCTTTAGAATTTTTCGGATCATTTTTATCCCCGGTTAGTTTCCCGATCGAGTCTCTCATATCCGTATCAGCGTCGATGTTCTTTAAGTTCATATAGTCCATCACTCCGATATTGCCTGATCTTAGTGCTTCAGCCATGGCAAGAGGTACTTCTGCTTCCGCTTCCACAACCTTCGCTCTCATTTCTTCTACTCTTGCTTTCATTTCCTGCTCATTGGCAACGGCCATTGCTCTTCTTTCTTCCGCTTTCGCTTGTGCAATGTTTTTATCAGCTTCTGCTTGCTCTGTTTGCAGTTCTGCTCCGATATTCTTGCCGATATCAACGTCCGCGATATCAATCGAGAGAATTTCGAATGCCGTACCTGCATCCAGTCCTTTTGAAAGGACCGTTTGAGAAATCAGATCTGGATTTTCCAACACCTTCTTGTGATTATCGGATGAACCGATTGTTGATACAATCCCTTCCCCTACACGGGCAACGATCGTCTCTTCCCCGGCACCCCCGACAAGGCGGTCAATATTTGCACGAACCGTAATACGCGCTTTGGCTTTCACTTCTATTCCATCCATTGCAACACCGGCAATAAACGGTGTTTCGATCACTTTAGGGTTAACGCTCATTTGAACCGCTTCAAGTACGTCACGACCAGCAAGGTCAATCGCCGCACAACGCTCAAAGGTTAGTTCAATATTCGCACGATGAGCCGCAATCAGTGCATTAACCACTCTGTCTACGTTACCACCAGCTAAATAGTGACTCTCCAGCTGATTGATCGTTACCGTGATTCCAGCTTTATGGGCTTTAATTAATGGATTGATCACACGACTCGGGATAACACGTCTCAACCTCATCCCCACTAGTGTGAAAATACTGATTCTTACTCCTGCTGCGATTGCAGAAATCCACAGCATGACTGGAACAAATGTAAATAAAACAGCTAAAACGATGATGCCCACCACGATCGCAACGAGCAGTAAAATCGTACTTGGTCCTATTACCATATCTTTTTACCTCCTAAAGTATTATGAAATGTCTCTTACAACAATCCTTGAACCTTCTACCTTCACTATCTTAACCTTTTCGCCTGCTTTGATAAAGCCGCCTTCTGTCACAGCATCGATTCTTTCATCATCCACGATCACGGTTCCAGATGGTCTTAAAGGAGTTTTGGTTACACCTTCTTTACCGATCAGCTCTAATCGATTGATGTTTGATACATATCCACTTTCTGTGCTTGTTGAATCTTTTAAAATGATTTTGTTAAATAATTTCATTTTTTTACCAAACACCTTTACAAATATAATCATTGTCACAACGGCAATAAGAATAGCGATAAGAAGAGAAATTCCCATTTGCACTACATCGCCCCCTGCCAGCATGATACTTGCGAGAATCGCCCCGATGCCAAGTCCGCCTGCAATGCCCCCCGGGAGGAAAAATTCCGCAACGATAAGGGCGATTCCAATGATAAAGAGGATGATGGTTTCGTAACCGGCAAGTCCTGCCACTAAGTGGCCATAAAAGAATAATAGAAGAGAAATCAACCCGATTGAACCGGCAATTCCAAAGCCTGGTGAATACAGTTCAACAATCAACCCAAGGCTCGCCAACGAAAGAAGGATTGGTACAACGACCGGATTTGTAATAAATCGGGCCAACTTCTCTGCAAAGGTCTCTTCGACATTTACAACCGAAGATTTATTGACACCAAGGGTTTCATATAATTCATCCAGATTTGCAACGGTTCCTTCAGAGTAGCCGACTTGCTTGGCTTCTTTTGAACCGAGAGTCAGCAGCTCTCCTTTTTCAATCCCCAATTCTTCGATCACTACCGATTCATCGGCCATGGCTAAAGCATATTGAGGATCTCTCCCATTTGATTCGGCGGCACTCTTCATGGCAGAAAGCCAGTAACTCTGAGCTTTCTTATCCGCTGCATTTCCCGCCTGATCAATCACGGCCGCAGAACCGATTTGAGCATTCGGAACCATATAGATCTCATCTGCATGAAGGGATATGAAGGCACCTGCCGATAAAGCATGATTATTCACAAAGGAAACCGTCTTTGTCTCCACGCCATCAAGGAGCTGACCAATATCACCCGCTGCCGTTACCAGACCACCGGGCGTATCAATATTAAATATAATAAGTTCAGCATTGTTTTCTTCTGCATCACTTATCGCCCTCTCCAAAAATGCATGAAGGCCTTTCTCGACTTCTTTGTGAATAGGAATAACGTATACTTTTTTTGTATTCTCAGCAGAGCTTAACAAGGGCTGTAAGAAACTAAACCCGAGAATCATCATGAAAAATATAAGTAGACCTCTTTTCAACGCAACCCCCTCGTTTCAGGTAATATTCCTTGATACTCTATGTACGTATGACCTATTAATATAGTTTCAACTTTTTTAAAAATATTATGTTATTGGGGCGGAAATTATTAATATAGTAAAAAAATTGAAAAATGTGGGTGGTTTTTGATGGGTTGACCTTAGATACGACTCGTTTGGGACTTTTCATTATGGTTTTTAGACACTTTATTATCGACTTTGGTCCTTTTATTATCGACTTTATCCATTTTATTATCAACTTTCGCATCCTTATTTTCAACCCTTATCGCTCCGGTATGAATATCCATTCAACAATAATAAAAAAACCGGAAAGCATCAAGGCTTCCCGGTTTTTCTAATCTTATGATAAATGTTGAAGAACAAGTTTGTTGACGAGAGCTCCATCGGCTTTCCCTTTTAATTTAGGCATGATTGCTCCCATCACTTTGCCCATGTCGGCTTTAGAAGTAGCACCTACCTCCGCTACTGTTTCTTGAACAATAGCAGAGACTTCTTCTTCTGAAAGCTGCTTCGGCATATATATTTCGACGTAAGTCAGTTCTGTTTGAATTTTTTCAACGAGGTCTTCGCGACCAGCGTTTTGAAATTCCTGGAGGGAGTCTTTCCGTTGCTTCACTTCTCGAGAAAGGACAGTCAACTCTTCGTCTTCAGAGAGTTCCTGATTCCCATGTTTAATCGCTTCATTTTGAAGTGAAGCTTTAAGCATACGAATAACAGAAAGCTTCTCTTTTTCTTTATTTTTCATCGCTTGTTTCATATCATCATTTAAACGATTGAGAAGACTCATACTTACACCCTCTCTTAGAACTTACGCTTTCTTGCAGCTTCTGATTTCTTTTTGCGTTTTACGCTTGGCTTTTCATAAAATTCGCGCTTTCTAAACTCTTGTAAAGTTCCTGTTTTAGAAACTGAGCGTTTGAAGCGACGAAGAGCATCTTCAAGCGATTCGTTTTTACGAACAACTGTTTTTGACATCTCTCTTTCCCTCCCTCCGAACACACTACACTTACATGTTAAAGTCAAGAAATGGTTTGTACCAATTTCTTCAGACGCAAGATGTAATCCCAGCGTCCTTTACTTCACCAATAGGTTATGGCTTTGCCCTTGGATCATTGTCACAAGGGGACAGAAAGTGTATGTCTTTCTTGGATGAATTCTTTATCTACATAAAGAAATCCATGTACTTTGCCATTATAATATATGATATGTAATAGGTCAACAATTTATCATAAAACACTCATATAATTAGGCATGTCTCACTCGTTCCTTCCATACATTTGTATTAAGCAGGCTGGTGTGTAGGAGGAATGAAATGATTTTACATGGAATCGCCTTTATTTTTTTTATCTTATGTTTTTTGCTTGGGATGACTTGGCTGCGGTCAGGACTTTTTAATATTGCGAATCAGAAGATAAAGAAATGGCTTCATTTTTTAACAAGCACTCCCACTAAGGGTGTTCTTACAGGAACGATTGTGACAGCCTTTATTCATAGCAGTTCTGCCGTTATGGTACTCACTGTGGGACTTGCTTCCTCTGGCTTGATACCGTTCAGACAGACCATTGGAATTATGCTCGGATCCAATATTGGAACAACGTTTACCCTTGAAATGTTCACACTGGATATGAATTATCTTATTGTCCCATCCATGATCATCGGATGCATCCTGTATTTCTTCCCCTCACCTTCCTTACGGAGTACGGGCATGATATTTATCGGGTTTGGATTGATCTTTACGTCGATCCGTGCGATCCAGTGGTTAGCTACTCCATTAACTTCTCACGAATCCTTGCGCACGTATATCACAGAAGTGAACGAGCATGTTGTCCTGGCACTCTTGATTGGTTGTATATTAACGGCGATCATTCAATCCAGTACCGTTGTGACAGGTGTGACGATGGGGTTTCTGGCTGCCGGCTCCATTGATCTTCATGCAGGAATCGCCATTATGCTCGGAGCAAATGTCGGTACGTGTATAACCGCCTTTATCGCAAGCATTGGTGGAGGTATCCAAGCAAAGCTGACGGCTTACGCTCACATATGGCTTAACGTTATCGGGGTCGCTCTTTTTATTCCTCTAATCCCATTACTCGGAACCGTGGTTCAATCTTTAGCGGGCTCTCCCGATTTACAATTAGCCCATGCCAGTGTCGTATTTAACATATTATGCTCGATCCTTGTTCTGCCGTTCACTAATCAATTTGCACGTTTCATTGAAAGAATTCACCATCCAAAAAAAAGCTGAACGAGGTATGATAACCTCGATCAGCTTTTTTTATTAATAGTCAGAGTCACTTGTTAAGCCTTGTACGATTTTCACACCAGAGCTCGCTCCCAGACGAGTAGCTCCAGCTTCAATCATCGCTTGTGCATCCTCAGCAGAGCGTACGCCACCTGAAGCTTTCACACCGATTTCAGGTCCAACCGTTTTTCTCATAAGAGCGATATCTTCCACAGTCGCTCCTCCAGTAGAGAAACCTGTAGATGTTTTCACATAATCTGCTCCAGCTTCTACAGCCAATTGGCAGGCCTTCACTTTTTCTTCGTCCGTCAGTAGGCACGTTTCGATGATTACTTTTGAAAGTGCTTTACCTTTAGATGCTGCCACAACAGCTTCGATATCGCGCTTAACCAGTTCATGGTCGCCACTTTTTAATGCGCCGATATTGATGACCATATCTACCTCTGTTGCTCCCTTTTCGATTGCATCTTTTGTTTCGAATGCTTTCGTTTCAGGTGTAGAAGCTCCCAGTGGGAAACCGATAACTGTACACACTTTTACTTCAGTACCGCTTAATAATTCGCTTGAATATTGAACCCATGTTGGGTTAACGCACACAGAAGCAAACTTGAATTCTTTTGCTTCCTGGCAAAGTACTTCTACTTGGTCTTTCGTTGATTCAGGTTTAAGTAAAGTATGATCAATCATACTTGCAATGTTCGTAGTCATTCATTATCTCTCCTTTAACAGTTGTCCGTACCTCTCCTATCATATCAAATCAAAGAGAAAAAGACGAGCATTTCTTCATAGCATCTCCAAAAAAAGAAAACCTTTTCATTTTTTAATTCTCTTTTAACAAAGTTTGTTGTTTTCTAACATAAAGTCTGCCAAGGTGCAAGGTGCTCCGTCAACCAGTGTGTGCTTAGATGGTGAGGGGAACCGCTTCGCTTTCCGCGGACGTACGGCCGTTCTTCCGCAGGAGTCTACGCAGTTCCCCTCACCATCTATAAGAAATATTCGTGTCAGAGCTTATAGGGACAAAAAAACAATCTTAAGAAAACAGAATTACACAAGAGGAAATCGACCACTACTCTCTTTAAATGAGGTTGTTTTCCAAAGAAATTTATATTGATTTTATTAGAATTACTTCAAGTTGAAAAAGTTGATTAGATTTATCAGTGACCTTCTTCTTGCGTTTCGATGTCCTTCTTGGTTTTAATCCAAAGCAACCGTAAATTCAACCCAAGTCCGTCTATCTATATTATTAGGCATTCAGAATGTAGAAGAACAAAGTGGATTGTAGCGGAAGGCACTTGACTCCTGCGGGATATAGAGGAAAGGTCGAGACCCCACAGACGGAACGTCGAGGAGGCTCGACTTCCTCCCCGCGGAAAGCAAGTGCCTGGAGCGGAAAGGAACGGTCTAAGTTTTGATCACTCTACCTGTTTCCTTCTCTTAAATAACAACAATTTTTAAGAATAGAGCCAATGAAAAACAACCCCGGTATTCAATCACCAGGGTTGCAATCCTCATTATTTCAAACGATACACTCTCGCCTCATATGGCTTAAGAGTTAACTTGCTTACATTTTCATGGCTGTCTACATCATAGTTATTCAGTAAAAGGTCCGATGAAGATACTTCTAAGTCTTTAAGGTCACAAACGGTGTTCTTGGTGGAAAGGTTTGTGATCACGATCATGGATTGATCTTCACCTGTGCGGGTATACGCATAAATTTGCTTGTCTTTTTCAAGTAGCAGGTCATAGATTCCGTACGTGAAGACATCTTCATTTTTCTTTAATTGGATCATCTTTTTGTAGAAATTCAGGATGGATTTTTCATCCTTTTCCTGAGCTTTTACATTGATTGTTTTATAGTTTGGATTCACTTTCATCCAAGGTGTTCCGCTAGTAAACCCGCTGTTTTCACCGTCTGACCATTGCATTGGCGTTCTGCTGTTGTCACGGGATGATGCCCAGATGATTTCCATAATATCCTTATGAGATACGCCTTCTTCACGCTTAAGACGATATAAATTCTTGACTGCTACATCATCATAATCTTCAATGGAAGGAAATTGAACATTCGTCATGCCAATTTCTTGTCCCTGGTAAATGAACGGTGTTCCCTGCATTAAGAAATACATGGTTGCCATAGCTGTGGCACTTTCTTTCCAGTATTCTTTGTCGTTCCCCCAAGTGGACACAACGCGGGGTTTATCATGATTTTCAATGAATAGTGCATTCCAGCCGTTGCCTTCAAGTCCTTTTTGCCAACGCGAGAGCACCTTTTTCAATTCGACGATGTCCAGGTCAGGATTTGTTTCAGCGTCCCATAAACCTAGATGTTCGAATTGGAAGATCATATCCATTTTACCGTTTTCTTTACCAACCCATAGTTCTGCTTCATCAGCCTTCACGCCATTCGCTTCTCCTACAGACATGACATCATAATTTCCATACGTCCGATCTTTGAATTCTTGAAGGAACGTATGAATCCCTTTTTGGTTCATATGCATATCGAAAGAAGAAACGTATTTTTGCTTTTTCGGATTTGGCATATCAGGAAGACCCGGACGTTTCTTAATATGGCTGATGGCATCGATTCTAAAGCCATCGATTCCTTTATCAAGCCACCAGTTGACAGTATCATAAAGAGCATCGCGCACTTCTTCATTTTCCCAGTTCAAATCAGGCTGCTTCGTAGAGAATACGTGAAGGAAATATTGATCTGTTTCTTCGTCATACTTCCATGCCGACCCTCCAAAGATGCTCTCCCAGTTATTCGGCTCCTTGCCTTTGACCCCATCTCTCCAAATATACCAATCACGTTTTGGATTGTCTTTAGAACTCTTAGACTCAATAAACCATGGATGTTCGTCACTTGTATGGTTAAGCACAAGATCGATGATCAGCTTCATATCTCTCTTATGGACCTCTTTAAGGAGTTGATCGAAGTCTTCCATCGTACCGAAATCCTCCATGATATCCTGATAATCTGAAATATCATATCCATTATCATCATTAGGTGATTTGTACATTGGACAAATCCAGATCACATCGATACCTAATTCTTTAATATAATCCAAACGTTGAATCACGCCCTGTAAGTCGCCAATTCCGTCTCCGTTTGAATCCTGAAAACTTCTAGGATAGATTTGATAGCCTACCGCTTCTTTACGCCATGCCTTTTTCATCGTAACACCTCATCAAAGTATAGTAAGATACAAACGCTTACATTTAATGCAATCGTTTGCACTATTAGTTTAAAAAAAAGAACCATTTCATTTAATATATTGACATTAATAGTTTACAACCTTCTTCTTCACTTATCAATAGATAAATTGATTCTAAGCAAAAAAAAGAAAGTGGTTACAAAGTATTATTGTGCAAAAACAAAAAAGCACCCAACCATTGTCAGGTGCCTTGATCGTTAAATTGCGGCTTTTTCTTCTGTTTCTTCAAGTACACGTACAAATTGACCTTCGTTTAAAGGATAGCCTGCTTTCGCGATTTTCACTTTCACAAGCTTTCCTACCATGTCTTCCGTTGCAGGGAAAACCACTTTCAAGTAATTATCCGTGTATCCAACATAGAGATCATCTTGGTAAATTTCTTCAGGGATAACCTCTAATACTTCATTTTCAAACTGAGAAGCGTATTCTTTCGCTAATTGATTCGAAAGTTCAATCAAACGATGAACTCGTTCGTTCTTGATATCTTCATCGATTTGGTCGTCCATACGTGCTGCAGGTGTACCTGTTCGCTTCGAGTATGGGAACACATGAAGCTCTGAGAATTTATGTTCATTGATGAAGTTATATGTTTCCATAAATTCTTCTTCCGTTTCACCAGGGAAACCGACAATGACATCAGATGTAACTGCAAGACCCGGTAAAGCCTTTTTAAGCTTTTCCAAGCGCTCTGCAAAGAATTCCATCGTATACTTTCTGCGCATTCTCTTAAGGACCGTATTGGATCCTGATTGAAGTGGAATGTGTAAGTGTCTGACAACAATATTGGATTGATCAATCACTTCAATGACTTCATCCGTCAGTTGACTGGCTTCGATGGAAGAGATACGAATTCTTTTCAGACCCTTCACTTTTTGCTCCAAGTCTTTAAGAAGCATGGCAAGGTTGTAGTCTTTCATGTCCTCTCCGTATCCACCTGTGTGAATTCCTGTCAGGACAATCTCTTTATACCCTGCATCCACAAGCTGTTGAGCTTGATGAATCACTTCTTCAGGGTCACGGGATCTCATAAGTCCACGAGCCCATGGAATAATACAGAATGTACAGAAGTTATTGCACCCTTCCTGGATTTTAAGAGAGGCACGAGTACGATCCGTGAATGCCGGAACATCCAGCTCTTCATATACACGATTTTTCATAATGTTTGTAACACCATTGATTGGTTGGCGTTCTTGTTTATATTCTTCAATGTACGTTAACATTTTTCTTCGGTCTTGGGTACCAACCACGACATCAACGCCCGGAATCGCCATAATTTCGGCAGGGGATGTTTGAGCGTAGCACCCTGTTACACAAATCACACCGTCAGGGTTCTTACGGATGGCACGACGAATGACCTGTCTGCTTTTCTTATCCCCTGTATTCGTTACCGTGCATGTGTTAATGACATATACATCTGCGATCGAATCATATTCTACACGTTCGTATCCTTCTTCTTTAAATAGTTGCCAAATGGCTTCTGTTTCGTAGTGGTTCACTTTACACCCTAGAGTGTGAAACGCTACTGATGGCATTACAATCACCTCATAAGTTCTAATTGATAGCTGATGGCTGATAGGACATACAATGGAGCAGTCTCCGTCCGTAAGATTCTGGGACCTAAACCACAGGAAATAAATCCTGCGCTCTTACACATCTCTACTTCTTTTTCCGTTAATCCACCTTCAGGACCGAATACGACCAGGACACTTTGTCCATTCTCAATCGTCGATAACACCTTTGAAAGATTTCCTTTTTCTCCAGCTCTTGCTTCTTCTTCATAAGCGATCAGTTTGAAATCAAACTGCGCCTGTATTAATTGTTTCAATGAAATGGGTGCAGATACATCGGGAACAAGGAGTCTATGAGACTGTTCAGCTGCTTCCTTGACGATTTTCTCCCATCGCTCTACCTTTTTCCTTGCTTTCTTATCGTCCCACTTCACAATGGAGCGATCCGCATTAAAAGGGATAAATTGAGTGGCTCCAAGCTCTGTTCCCTTTTGGAAAATCAACTCCAATTTATCCCCTTTCGGCAGTCCGCTCGCAATGGTTACTTTAATTGGTAATTCTTTCGTCGTTGTTTCCCATTTTACTATTGATAGTTCTACTGCGTCACTGGAAATCGTTTCAATACGGGCAAGCGCTGATGCTTGATCCTTGAAAACAGCAAATACTTCATCATCTTCCTTCATTCTCATGACACGAACAATATGATGATAGTCATCCCCTGTTATCGTAATCGGATCATTTTCTCGATATATGTCATCTATAAAATATCGTTGCATACAGTTTCAACTCCACCGTTTTTTACTTGCCTTTACATAGGCTTCTTAGCGATAATAGCGACCCAGTCTTCCATAACCATAATTTCTTCTATTATAAATCCGGCAGTCTCCAGTGCGTCACGTACTTCTTGCTTCTTAGGCTGGATAATCCCAGAGGTGATAAAGAATCCGCCCGGTTTCACAAGTTCGTAGGCATCATCTGTAAAGCGTAAAATGATTTCAGCCAAAATGTTCGCTACAATCACATCGGCTTGCCCTGTAACGCCATTCAATAAATTGTTCTCGTCGACCGTCACAGTTTGTTGGACTTTGTTCAGCTTCACGTTTAGTCTTGCTGAACGAACAGCCACTTCATCCAGGTCATACGCTCTTACATTGTCTGCAGCCAACTGTGCAGCAGCAATGGATAATACACCTGAACCTGTTCCTACATCGATGACCGTATCATGTTCTTTAACGATTCTCTCAAGAGCCTGGATACACATGACCGTTGTAGGATGAGTTCCTGTCCCGAATGCCATTCCTGGATCCAGTTCAATGATGAGTTCGTCACTGTGAACCGGTGTATAGTCTTCCCAAGTAGGGACGATTGTAAATTTATCGGAGATCTTCACAGGATGGTAGTATTTCTTCCACGCCGTTGCCCATTCTTCCTCATTCACTTCTGAAATCTCCACTTTGTTTTCACCAATGTCGATATCATACGTAACCAGGTTCGTAATGCCCTGCTTGATCTCATCAACGGTTTCACCAAGAAAGCTATTTACGGGTAAATACGCTTTGACTAAGACACCTTCACTCGGATAATCATCAGGATTGAGTTGGTAGATCTCTCCAAACATATCTTCTCTTTCCTTAATTAATTCGGCAGGGTCTTCAATGACCACACCGCTTGCTCCAGATTCATGAAGAATGTTTGAAATAGGTTCAATCGCTTCATTCGTAGTAAGAATACTGATTTCTGACCATTTCATTGATCTACCAACTCCGTTCTTTAGTTATTCGCCTTTAAAGGCTTTTTTTACTTTATCAAAAAAGCTTTCATGCTGTTCGTCTGGTACCTGTCCGCTAATATCCGCAAACTCTCTTAATAGTTGCTTTTGCTTATCCGTTAATTTAGAAGGAGTAACCACCTTCACTTGAACATGCTGATCACCTGTACCGTATCCACGTACATTCGGTACTCCTTTACCTTTTAAACGGAATCTCGTGCTTGTTTGAGTTCCCGCAGGTACTTTCAGCTTTACTTTTCCGTGCAGCGTTGGTACCTCAATTTCATCACCTAATGCAGCTTGTGCAAACGTCACAGGCATTTCGCAATAAATATCATCTCCGTTACGTTCGAAGAAATCATGTGAGCGAACGTGGAAGACAACGTACAAGTCACCCGCTGGTCCACCATTTATACCTGGTTCACCTTGACCAGTAACACGCAGCTGTTGACCATCATCGATACCAGCCGGAATTTTCACAGAGATTTTACGGCGCTTCTGTACTTTACCAGCACCGCCACATGTAGAACATTTTTCCTTGATTTGTTTACCTGTACCGTTACAGTAGTGACAAACGCGTCTGTTCACAATGCGGCCGAACGGTGTATTTTGTTCCACGTTTAATTGACCAGATCCATTACAGTGAGAACATGTATTGACCTTTGTTCCCGGCTTCGCACCAGAACCATGGCAAGTGTCACATTCTTCCTCTCTCGGAATCTCGATTTCTGTTTCTTTTCCAAATACCGCTTCTTCAAATGTCAGAGACATCGTATACTGAAGGTCCGCACCTTGTCTAGGGGCATTCGGATCTCTTCTGCGGCCTCCGCCGCCACCGAAGAACGTATTAAAGATGTCTTCGAAACCACCGAAACCGCCGCCGCCAAAGTCTGCGCCACCGCCGAAACCTTGGTTAGGGTCCGTATGTCCAAAACGATCATATTGTGCACGTTTCTGATCATCACTTAATACTTCATAGGCTTCCGATATTTCTTTGAATTTCTCGTCCGCATCCGCTTCTTTATTAATATCCGGATGATATTTTTTGGAGAGCTTGCGGTATGCTTTCTTCATTTCGTCTTTTGAGGCATCTTTTCCGACACCGAGTACCTCATAATAGTCCCGTTTACTCATTAAAACACCACTCCCGAATCCTTTGCATAAAGGTTATTTTAACATTGAGCTTCGACTATTATCAATAAAAACTCAACATTCCTTATATTTGATTGTGTCTGTTAGATGAATTGAATCATCTTCCACTCTCTTCAATCATAGAAAAAGTCAAAGCCAAGAACCGCCCTGACTTTGACTTTTTCGTTCATTCTGGATTATTTCTTGTCGTCGTTTACTTCTTCGTATTCAGCGTCGACTACATCGTCGTCTTTCGAAGCTTCGCCTTCTGCTCCTTGAGCTGCTTGAGCTTCCGCTTGAGCCTGCTCATAAAGCTTCATCGTTAAGCTTTGAACGATTTCCTGTAATGCATCTTTCTTTTCACGGATAAGATCTAAATCGTCTTTCTCGATCGCTTCTTTCAGTTCAGCTTTCGCATCTTCCGCTTTTTTCACTTCATCTTCTTCTACTTTGCCTTCAAGATCTTTTAACGTTTTTTCCGTTTGGAATACAAGTTGGTCGGCTTCGTTGCGAAGTTCAACTTCCTCTTTACGTTTTTTATCCGCTTCGGCATTTTCTTCTGCTTCCTTCACCATGCGTTCTACTTCATCATCTGAAAGACCTGTAGAAGATTTGATTGTGATGTTTTGCTCTTTACCTGTTCCAAGGTCCTTCGCACTTACATTCACGATACCGTTCTTATCAATATCGAATTTCACTTCGATTTGAGGTACGCCCCGTGGTGCCGGCGGAATGTCCGCTAATTGGAAACGACCTAGCGTTTTGTTATCAGCAGCCATTGGGCGCTCACCTTGTAATACATGGATATCAACAGCTGTCTGATTATCCGCAGCAGTTGAGAATGTTTGTGATTTAGACGTCGGGATCGTAGTGTTACGCTCGATCAACTTCGTTGATACGCCACCCATTGTTTCGATACCAAGTGATAGCGGTGTAACGTCAAGTAAGACAACGTCTTTTACGTCTCCAGTCAGAACTCCACCTTGAATCGCTGCCCCCATCGCTACAACTTCGTCAGGGTTAACACCTTTAGATGGCTCTTTACCTGTTTCTTTTCTGATCGCTTCTTGTACAGCCGGGATACGAGTTGACCCACCAACAAGAATGATTTTATCGATTTCACTTGCAGAAAGACCAGCATCTTTCATCGCTTGACGAGTTGGACCCATTGTACGTTCTACAAGATCTGAAGAGATTTCATCGAATTTCGCTCTTGAAAGAGTCACTTCCAGGTGAAGTGGACCAGCTTCTCCAGCCGTGATGAATGGAAGTGAGATCTGAGTTGAAGTAACTCCTGAAAGATCTTTCTTCGCTTTCTCAGCAGCGTCTTTAAGACGTTGAAGAGCCATTTTATCTTTAGAAAGGTCGATGCCGTTCTCTTTTTTGAATTCAGCTACAAGATAATCGATGATCACTTGGTCAAAGTCGTCTCCACCTAGTCGGTTGTCGCCGGCAGTAGAACGTACTTCGAATACACCGTCACCAAGTTCAAGGATAGATACGTCAAATGTACCGCCACCAAGGTCATAAACAAGGATCGTTTGATCTTGGTCCATCTTGTCTAAGCCGTATGCCAGTGCAGCTGCCGTTGGTTCGTTGATGATACGCTCAACTTCAAGACCCGCGATTTTCCCGGCGTCTTTTGTAGCTTGACGTTCTGCATCATTGAAGTAAGCAGGTACTGTGATAACCGCTTTTTCAACTTTTTCCCCAAGATAGTCTTCTGCATATGATTTTAAATGTTGAAGAATCATAGCTGAAATTTCTTGTGGCGTATATTCTTTTCCTTCAGCTTCTACTTTGTGATCTGTCCCCATGTGACGTTTCACTGAGATGATCGTGTTTGGATTCGTGATGGCTTGACGCTTCGCTACTTCCCCAACCTGCTTTTCACCATTTTTGAACGCAACAACTGAAGGAGTTGTGCGGTTTCCTTCTGCATTTGCAATGACCTTTGGCTCTCCGCCTTCAAGTACTGATACACATGAGTTTGTCGTACCTAAGTCAATACCGATTATTTTACTCATAGTAAGAAACCTCCCTAATTTGTATATGTAATGTCTTTATTATTGATTGACCTTCACCATGGAAGGACGAATTACTCTGTCTTTCAGTTTGTATCCTTTTTGGAATTCCTCAACAACAACATTGCTATCGACGTTTTCCTCTTCTGTTTGCATAACAGCTTGATGCAAATGAGGATCAAACTGTTGACCTACTGCTTCAATTGGCTCTACTCCCTCTTTCTTAAGGGCTTCAACAATGCTTCTGTGAACCATTTCCATTCCTTGTAGCAGTGTTTTCGTTTGATCATTATCAGCTTCTATATTTAAAGCACGCTCGAAATTATCAAGTGCTGGCAATAGTTCAGTAATCAGACCTTGAGCACGATATTTCTCCTTCGCTTCGTTTTCAACATTTACGCGTCGGCGGAAGTTATCGAAATCAGCTCTTAAACGAAGATAACGATTTTCAGACTCATTCAGCTTTTCTTCTAATTGTGAAAGCTCATCTGATTCGTGTTCTTCTTCTGTTACTACTTCTACTTGAGGTTCTTCAGCGAATACTTCTTCAACCGCTTCGCTTTTTTCCTCTTTTGCTTCTTGCTGTTCTTGTTTTGTTTCTTCAGACATAACATTCACCTCCTTAAAAATCTGCGACCAATTCAAGGCGCCGGAAGTCAATCAAACCTGCTTCCGGGGGCCTTTTTTCCTTTATACAATATGTCCACTAATCTTCACTTTGATACAGTTTCGTAAGAACCTTGGACATATCATTTGAAAAGAAATTAAGTAAACTAACGACACGGGAATACTCCATTCGAGTAGGCCCGATAATCGCAATGGAACCTAATTGTTCTTTACCAATAGAATAAGTAGCGGTTATGAGACTACAATTCTCCATAGCAAGATGATCATTTTCTTTCCCAATCTTAATATTCAATCCTGTAGCGGAAGGCCGAATCAAGTTGTAGATACTCTCTTCCTGTTCAATCATTTCAAGGAGCATACGAACCTTTTGGACATCATTAAACTCAGGCTGATTAAGTATATTGGTTTTCCCTCCAAAGAACAGCTTATCTGTGACCGATGGATTAAAAGAGTCCGTGATGGAGTGGAGGATAAAATCATAGTTCTGAATATGCTCTCTAAGTAAAAGAGCGACTTCCTTAAAGATTTTATCGTTCAATTCACTAATCGGGACCCCCGATAGCCGGTCATTCAGGATGTACACGAGCTTCTCAAGCTCTGCTGCGTCCATTGTAGGCGGGATGTGGAACAGTTTATTTTCAACATGCCCGTTATCCGTCACGATAATGGCAATAGCCGTATCTTTGTTCAGAGGGATAAGTTGAATTTTCTTCAGCTTATTCTCCTTCAAATCAGGTCCTAATACGATTGTCGTATAATTCGTCAGCTCTGATAGAATCTTTGCCGATTTCTGGACCACTTTCTCCAATTCATATATTCGCTCTGTGAAAATAGAGCGTAATGCATGAACATCGTTCTTCTTTAATTTCTGAGGAGAAAGCAAGTGATCCACGTAATAACGATAACCCTTTTCAGATGGAACACGTCCTGAAGAAGTATGTGTTTTTTCAATAAAACCCAATTCCTCCAAATCAGCCATTTCATTTCGAATCGTAGCCGAACTGAACGAAATCTCATCCTTCTTGGACAAGCTCCTGGAACCGACAGGCTGAGCTGATAGAATAAAATCATCAATGATCACTTGAAGAATTAGAAGTTGTCGATCTGTTAACAACATTCATCACCCCTGTTAGCACTCTCTTCTGATGAGTGCTAAATCTAATTAATAAATTATCAAATCAGAAAAGGGATGTCAATATATTAGATTGGCTCTTTTCGTAAAGTCAGTTGCTTTTGAAAAAGCGAGTAGTGGTTGATTTCCGCTTCAGGTGCTCGCTTTCCGCGGGGCGTGAGTTGAGCCTCCTCGGGCTTCGCTGTGAGGTCTCAACTGTCTAGCTCCGGCGGCTAGCCCCTCGAGGTCATAAGCTAAATGGCCCAAGAAGGCAAGAAACGCCTTCCCGGCCCATTCACCTTATGCTTGTCGGGGCTGGTCGAGCCGCCTCCGCTTTTCCTACTTTCCCGCTATCCCCGCAGGAGTCGAGCACCTTCCGCTCCAATCAACTTTCTAAGCATGAGTTACTAGCTGTAGACGAACATAAATACCATACACCTTTAGGATGCATCCATTAGATTACACCAAGGAAAGATTGAAATACTTCGTTTCCTAAAAAGCGACCCTGTTTCGTAAGCGCAACCCGCTCTTCATTCACAGTAAGCAGTTTTCGTTTCTCCATTTCTTCAATGGATGAACCGAATACAGATTCGATACTGCAGCCAAATTTGTGCTGGAATACAGATTTACTCACTCCCTCTACCTTACGTAAGCCGAGGAACATTTCCTCTTCCATCATTTCGGCTTTGGTGACTTCATGCTGCTGGATGGTGGGCAGGAAACCTTCTGCAATCGGGTCCATATATTTTTTTAGGGGACCGTAATTGGAATAACGTACTCCGTTTATATATCCGTGTGCACCGGCACCTAAACCATAATATTCATTATTGTCCCAATAAACGAGATTATGTTGGCTTTCAAATCCCCGTTTAGCAAAATTACTGATTTCATATTGATTGATCCCATATTTCTCCATCGTTTCGATCAAGATTTCGTACATGGCCGCTTCCTGATCTTGAGTTGGAAGTGGCAGCTTCCCTTTTCTCATCAGGTTGTAGAAAACCGTCTTTGGCTCTACGATAAGCGAATAAGCCGAGTAATGGGGAAGATCAAGGTCAAGTGCTTTCTTTAATGTATCCTGGAAATCTTGCTCTGTTTGCTTAGGCAGGCTATAAATCAGATCAATGCTGATATTCGAGAATCCTACTTTTTGAGCCGTTTCCACAGATGTATACACATCTTCGCTTTTATGCGTGCGTCCTATTCCTTTTAGAAGCTCATCATTGAATGACTGGACACCAAAGCTCAACCGATTCACACCGTGGTCCTTTAAGACTCGGAGTTTATCTTCGGTCAAATCTCCAGGGTTTGCTTCAAAAGTGAATTCACCCTGATCAAAAGGCAAATGAGTAGTGATGGATTCGCATAACGTTTCCAGCTGGCTTGCATTCAATGAAGTAGGAGTGCCGCCCCCGACAAAAATTGTATCAAGTTTGTCTTGGGTCATGACCCTATGCTTCATTTCATTCCCTAAGCTTGTTAAGTATTCGTTTACAGGCTGTCCTTCTAAAAAGACTTTATTAAAATCACAATAGTGACAGATATGTTCACAGAAAGGTATATGAATATAAGCTGATTTCACCAAGTTTATCCCTCCTTTGGGGGCATTCATAGAGAAAAGGGGGTAAGCAGTGCTTGTTTAGTACAAGCCACTTTCCCCCTTTATCATCAAGACAATTATTTTTTATCTGTATCGTCCATTTTCAATACGGCCATAAAGGCTTCTTGTGGAACTTCAACAGAACCAACGGACTTCATACGTTTTTTACCTTCTTTTTGTTTATCAAGAAGTTTACGTTTACGTGAGATATCTCCACCGTAACATTTTGCCAGAACGTTTTTACGAATGGCCTTAATGGTCGATCTTGCGACGATCTTTTGACCGATCGCTGCCTGGACGGGAACTTCGAATTGCTGTCTTGGAATTAATTCCTTCAACTTCTCAACAATTAGCTTCCCGCGTTCATAAGCGAAGTCGCGGTGAACAATAAAGCTTAAAGCGTCGACATTTTCAGCGTTTAAAAGGATATCCATTTTCACAAGCTTGGATTCTTTGTATCCAATCAGCTCATAATCAAATGAAGCATATCCTTTCGTATTGGATTTTAGCTGATCGAAGAAATCATACACAATTTCAGCAAGTGGAATTTCATATACGATGTTCACTCGCGTATCATCCATATACTGCATGTCGATGAAGTTACCTCGTTTTCCTTGACAGAGCTCCATTACGGCACCGACGTAATCGTTTGGAACCATGATGGTAGCTTTAACATAAGGCTCTTCAACATGATCCACTTTTTGAGGATCCGGCATCATGGACGGATTATCCACTTTCACTTCTTCCCCATCTGTCAGCTTAACATGATAGATAACACTTGGCGCTGTCGTAATAAGGTCAATCTTAAATTCACGCTCAATACGCTCTTGGATGATTTCCATATGAAGAAGGCCTAAGAATCCACAACGGAACCCAAATCCTAACGCTTGAGATGTTTCCGGCTCGTACTGAAGTGCAGAGTCATTCAATTCAAGCTTTTCAAGTGCTTCTCTAAGATCGTTATAGCGGTTTGAATCGATTGGATATAAACCGCAATAGACCATCGGGTTCAGTCGGCGGTATCCAGGTAATGCTTCCTGTGCAGGGTTTTTCGCCAGGGTGATGGTATCCCCTACACGGGTGTCCCCAACGTTTTTGATAGCGGCCGTCAGGTAACCAACATCCCCGACTGTCAGTTCTTTCTGACCCGTCGCTTTCGGAGTGAAGACACCGATCTCGGTCACTTCAAACTCTTTCCCTGTTGCCATCATACGAACCTTATCCCCTACTTTGACGCTGCCTTCCATCACACGGATGTAGGCAACGACTCCTCTATATGCATCATATAAGGAATCGAAGATCAGCGCTTTTAATGGCGCATCGGGATCTCCAACTGGTGCAGGTACCTTCTCAACCACTTGCTCCAGGATTTCTTCAATCCCGATCCCTGCTTTAGCAGAGGCAAGTACCGCTTCAGATGCATCAAGTCCGATCACGTCTTCCACTTCTTGACGCACTCTTTCCGGATCTGCTGCCGGAAGATCGATTTTATTGATAACTGGAAGGATTTCCAAGTTATTATCTAAGGCAAGATACACGTTCGCCAATGTTTGGGCTTCAATCCCTTGAGCAGCATCCACTACAAGGATGGCCCCTTCACAAGCAGCTAAACTACGAGATACTTCGTATGTAAAGTCGACGTGCCCTGGTGTATCAATGAGATGAAAGATGTATTCTTCCCCGTCTTTCGCTTGATACTTTAATTGCACAGAATTTAATTTGATTGTGATTCCACGTTCTCTTTCCAGATCCATTGAATCTAGCAATTGCTCTTTCATTTCTCGTGCCGTCAGTGCTTTCGTTTTCTCTAAAATACGATCGGCAAGGGTAGATTTCCCATGATCTATATGAGCAATGATCGAAAAGTTTCTAATTCTTGATTGTCTTTCTAATTTCTCTTCACGGTTCATTATACGTTCAACTCCTGTTATTTCCACACATGTACACTATTTTGAATTATAGCAGTAGACAATATATTATTCAATGTAAACTAAAGGGCTATGCAGGAATTGTCCATTTTAAAGCAGGACACTTTTAATTCGATGGCACAAATCCACTTATTATTGGACATCAAAAAGAGAAGGCAGTACTGTTTTCCAGCCTTCTCTTCCCGCTTATATTTAGATTAACGAAGCGATAAAGTTCATTATTTCGCTGGTAATACTTTCAATGGTATTCGCCAGTGCTTTCCCGATCGAAGAAAAGGCATTAAAGGCTTTCATATCTTCTAATTTCTCTTTCTTTTCGCTTAACGTTTTGGATTCAACTTCATTCCCGAGGAAAGACGCCTCCACGTTCCCTTCCCCGTCCTGACTCACTCCCACCGGAGAAGTGAAGTTCTGCTGTTCATGCCCCTTCATTTCCACAATCCCCTGATTGGCATACTGCATTCCCATCAGAACCCCAATAAATAATGCAGATATAAGCAGTGCACATTTAAAAAAGAATTTCGTCATGGTTTCATTCATCCTTTTTATTACTGACTTACTGCAGGAGTGACAGGTATATGATTCACCTTTTCAGCCTGCCAATAATAATCAGCGAATACTTCGGCGAAAGCCTGCGCGGATCGTTCCAATTCTTCAAACGTATTATCCACTCCGCCAAACTCCAGTAACATGGCGTTACTTGAAAGATCCTGATTGAACTTACCGTTTGTACCGCTTCCCTTTTTCGCAATCACTCCACGTGAAATACCTTTATAGTTAGCTTCCAATAACTTATGAAGCTCTGTTGCCACCTTTAAATTCTGTTCGAAATTCGGATGCTCTTCCCCGACTACAAACGCGAGCTTGGCATAGGATTTGCCATTAATGGTTCCCGTCGTAACAGCCCTTCTTTGTGAATCACGATGTATGTCAACGAGATACAGCAAGTCTTTATTACTCGTCATGGCAGCCTGGACTAAGGGCCTGGACTCCTGATATGCAGCCCAATAATCCAATCCTTTATTGTTCAGGTTCGCTATCACATCGGTTTTATCGATGGTCGTTCCAATCCCAAGTCCCTCTAAATGCTTCTTCACCATATCTCCCACCTTGGTGACATTTACTTCCGAATGCATGGCTGAATCAGGATTTGTTACTCCCTCCAAGTAAGGCAGATAGGATTCACGGGTATGTGTGAAGTAAAGATGAACCGTCTTTTTATCTCCAGTTGATAAAGGCGGGGACACATCTCCACTCTTTTGATCCGATTCATTAAAATTCTCTACATTCTTGAGTGGTGCTTCATTCCCAGCCTCAAGTGCTTCGGGAGGAGGGACAGATTCGATCGGCATATTCGTAAAATCCGTCCCCTCCCCGGCCACTAGAATGTCACCATCAAAAATCGAAAATCCCGGCAGTTCTCTCCCCAGGAAGCTTCGGGGATCTTCAAAGCTCACATTGGTAGCCACCTGAAAAAGGAGGGATGAAAAATTCGGTAAAGCCTGCTCTTCTTCAGTCAATATTTGATTAAAAGACCGGTTTTCTAATGCCAAGATCTTATATAATGCATCACCCTTCACATTGGAAGCCGCTTGATTCAATGAATGCGATGTAATTCTATACTCAGGGTTTAAGGAAGTGAGGATGCCCGTTATCGAAAAAACGGAGAGTAATCCTACTACGAAGATCAACATCCCTTTCAGTATCGTTGACATATTAATCGCTACTACATAATTGGACGCTTTATACGACCTCATTCTCCCACCCTTTCCTTTACTCTACTCTAGTACAATGTATGTCATTACTAGAGATAGTAGAACTATATTTAGTAGTCATTATGAGGTTATTGGTGGAAAGTTAAACGGGGGAATCTATTATTTTTAGGATGGGTGGCAAGGTGGGGGTGGGGTTCGATAGCTAGGGTGAGGTGTAGTGAGGTGAGTAGGAAGTTTCAATTTTTGAAGGGAGAACTGCAATTTTCAAGATGGATTAATCTCTTTCAGGTAAAGATCACTCCTTTTATCTATCATCTCCGGTGTCAGCTTCATATAAATCCCATTTTTTATAGATATATTCCATCTACATTTTTGGATATCGGCGAATTTTTCAATTTAACGGCGAAATTCCTAATATATCGGCGAAATGGTTTCTCTCCAATGAATCCACTACAAAAAAACGCCTCAAGGTTCACTACCTACCCCTAAGGCGCTACTTTCATCTTCAACCTATCTAGTCTGATACCCCGTATTTTCCTGATCAACGGCATCATGTAGTGCCGCATTCAATCCGCTTGCTATGAGGTTGGCCATATCTTCCATGAACACGTCCACTTCTTTAGGGGTGACCATCAGGTTGTGACCGATCGGAGCTAACACCTCATGAATCAGTTTTCGTTTTTCCTGATCCTCGAGGGTCCCCACAATTCCCATGAATGTTTGACGATGCTGTTCTTCCGGAAGATCTTCTTCGGTTAATTTTCTTCTTTCACCGAAGCTTAATCCTGCCGGGGCGAGAGATCTCGAAGGCCGCCCCCCTTCTCTCATCTCTTTTCCAAAATGTTTTAAAAGAAAGTCCACTGTATCACTTACGATGGTGACAGCATCGAGTACGGTCGGAACACCGATGGCAATAACCGGAACACCTAACGTTTCCTGATCGAGACCTTTTCGTTTATTACCAACTCCAGATCCCGGATGTATACCTGTATCAGAAATCTGGATGGTGGAATTGACGCGCTCAATGGAACGGGAAGCAAGGGCATCGATGGCGATGATAAAGTCGGGTTTGGATTTTTCCACAACACCGAAAATGATATCGCTCGTTTCAATTCCCGTTAGCCCCATCACACCAGGAACGAGGGCACTGACCGGTCGATAGCCCTCTTCCACTGATTCCGGCTGCAGTTCAAAAAGATGTCTCGTCACGATGATATCCTCACATACGCGGGGTCCCAATGAATCGGGGGTTACATTCCAGTTTCCGAGTCCAACAATCAAGCAGCTTGCATTTTTACTGATATTATTGTTAATTAAAAACTGATTAAATTCATTCGCAAATACTTTTTCTACTCTTTGTTGCAGTTCTGCATCTTCCTGGCGAATTCCATGAGCCTCGATGGTTAAGTAATTACCAGGTTTTTTACCGATTTTCTCTTCCCCTTCAGGTGTAACGGTGACAAGAGAAACTTTCACCCCATCTTCTTCTTTCTCTTTAATCATGACACCTTGTATCGATGACGTATCTTCCGCTTTATCACTGACCACCATTTCTCTTGCTTCAACGGCAAGATCGGTACGTACGGAATATTTACTTAGATCGATTTCTTCGTTCTTCATTTCGACTCTACCTCCAAGCTTGGGATCTTATCTACTATTTTTTATGTTTACCTTTTTCGTATGGGTTCATTCACGCGTTTAATTTCACTACATAGTATTGCAATATCACTGTTCGTTTGATAAAATATCATTTGTTCTTATTGTTTAGGAATTTAAATCGAGTCACATAGAATCTCGATCCTTTTATAGGAGGTGACAGGAATGCCAAATATTAAATCAGCTATCAAGCGTGTAAAAACTAGCAACGAGCGTAACGCTCAAAACGCTGCTGTGAAATCTACAATGCGTACTGCTATCAAGAAAGCAGAAGCTGCAGCTGCTAACAGCGCAGATAACGCAAAAGAATTAGCAACAGAAGCGGTTCGTCAATTAGACAAAGCAGCTCAAAAAGGTCTTATCCACAAAAACGCTGCGGATCGTCAAAAGTCTCGCCTAATGAAAAAAGCGAACTAATTGAAAAAACCACCTCGCCCCAAGGGCAGGTGGTTTTTCTTTTGATCTCTATCATTAACGAATCGAAAGTCTTCATGTAAAGCTCTGATCATGAAGTTTAAACAAAAACATCTCAATCATCAATTCTTTTTTGATTTTTCCTGTTTTGATTTCGTAATCTCCTTGTGATAACAATTCGATGATATGGGCAAGTTGTTTATCGTTGAAGTGCTTCGCCTGCCCTGCTGCCAGTTTGACCCGGAAAGGATGAACTTTCAAGTAGGACGCGATTTTTTGCTGGCCGTATCCTCTTCGTGATAGTTCTTTCGTTCCGTATATGAGCCTGAACTGTCCTGCCAGGATCGAAAGAATTTTCAATGGCTCTTCATTTTGCTTGAGGAGATCGTAATAAATTCTTAATGCCTCATCAATCCTTCTTTGAACGACCTTATCCACTAGGGTAAAAATATTTTGTTCCAGGGACCTTGCTGTTAATCGTTCCACCACTTCCACATCGATTCTATTTGTATCGCTTGCATATAAGGAAAGTTTGTCCAACTCTTGGGTGAGCATCATTAAGTTTGTTCCAGCGAGGGTGAGCAGTAATTCAATTGCATCTTCATCTATCTGAACACTATTAGAGGCCGCCCGTTCTCTTACCCACGATTTTAACTCATACTCGTTCAGCTTTTTTGCCTCTACGACTTCTGCCAGTTTCTTCAAGGACTTCGTAATCTTCTTACGCTCGTCCAGTTTTTCATAATTCGCCGTAAAGACCAGAACTGTATAGGGAGCAGGGGATTGTATGTATTGTTCCAATCGTTTAATGTTATGCTCTACCTTCTCTTTTGTTTTTTCAGCTGTCAAAAAAACAGGGTTTTGGATAATGACAACCCTTCTCTCTCCCATAAACGGAAAGGTTTCTGCATCTTCTATCGCTACTTCTATCGGAGTTTCTTCCAGATCATAACTGGAAAAATTAAAATCCATTTCTTCTTCTGAAAGGGCACTTGAGACTATTCTTTGTTTCGTTTCATTAATAATAAATGACTCATTTCCGTAAACTAAATATATAGCTGAGAATTGAGATTTCTCTATTTTCTTCCAAATATCAATAACCAAGTCAGCACTCTCCATTAATTCTTTTCTCTACTCTATGGTAAAAAAGCTTTTTGGTTTTGACAAGGGGTAAAGGGGACATCCGTCATATGGGACACCCCCTATATCTATATTAACGTTAACGGAGAAGACCTAGGAACCTTTTCCGTTAAGCGGTATTTCCTTTGTAATGATTAGTGTCACCCAGGATGGCGAACTTATAGGTGACAACTCTTGTCAGTAAAGGAAAAAGTAAAGGGAAGTATAGATTTTTTAATAGCGATGTTCTATACTAGAATAGAAATAGGAGGGGTAGTTGTGAACCAATTTGAAAAGAATGTACAATCAAAAAGAAATGATGCAGTAGATTCAGGCGTTGGCTTTATTGTTTCTTTTGGATTCTTTGCTACAATGTTCGTTATTGCAACTGTTATTAAGTTAATTGGCTCTTAATGAAAGATAGGAGGCAGACCTTAAAGATTCCGGTTTCTTCAATCGCCATATATGGTACTGGTGTATCATACAGATGGTTTGAAGGCGCCTGACTCTTTGTGATGGGTCTGCCCCTTTTTCATTAGCGCTTAATTTGTTTTGTAATACATCCTATGGCAGGTGGGCTGAAAACGTTCCTTTTTTATCCCAAAAACGATAGGTTATCGCCCCATTTTCTCCGGTGCTATATATAGTCATTCCTCTTCTCTCCAATCGTTCCACTACTTCAGGATGAGGGTGCCCAAATCGATTGGTTTCACCCGCAGAGATCACCGCAACAGACGGATTCGTTTCAACGAGGAACTCTTCAGTTGTACTCGTATTACTCCCATGATGACCTACTTTTAACACATCAATCGGCAAATCAAAGGTTCGGATGAACTCTTTCTCCCCTCGCTCTTCTAAATCCCCAGTAAATAACCATTTCAAAGATCCGATTTCTCCATATAAGACAATGGAGTCATTATTGCCTTCATATTCCTCATCCTGTGGCGAAACAACATGCAGCCCATCCTTATCACCATCCCAACTGAATGGATACCGGGCTTCCTTAACAGGAACCCTCTTTTGCCGGGCGAATTTCACGATTTTTTTCATTTCACCTTTATCCTCGCTGTTAGGGCTGATCAAGACTTCCTTCACTTTCATTTCCTCAAGAACCGCTTCTGTTCCGCCAATATGATCGAGATCTCCGTGTGTTAATATCAGGGTGTCAATGGATGTGATACCTTTACTTTTCAAAAAAGGAACGACGATGTCTTCCCCTACAGAAAAACGATTCTTTCTCTCTTCCCATTTTTCTTTCGGAAACTGCATTTCCCCACCTGTATCGATAAGATAGGTTCCTCGATTGTATGGCAGCTTGATCAATGTAGCATCACCTTGTCCAACATCCATGAATACGATCTCTCCATAGGGATTATAGGTGTTGATGAGCAGGTGCGAGGCTCCATAAAGAATCAAGAACAATCCGGAAAGCATATATTTCCTTTGTTCAAACCAAACGAACACAACGTAAATAACGATGAAATAACCGAGCAGCAAAAGAAAGTGAGGCTTCCCCAGCACAATTGTACTGAATGGAAAAGATGCAATCGCCGAAGAGATCCATTGTATGCAATCCAGAAGGTATTTATAAATGAGCAGCAACCACTCGAGAGATAGAAAAGACGTCAGAAAATAGACAATGATGCAAAGGGGAAGAACAATGATCGAGAAAAGGGGTACATAAAGAAGATTCGTGAGAAAGCCTATCAAAGAGAATTCATAGAAATGATAGATGACGATGGGCAGTGAAGATAGCTGGGCAACAAGCGTTACTTTAAGCAATTGAACGATGGATGAAGAGGTATTTAAAATAGCTGATGAAGATACAACAA
Source organism: Rossellomorea sp. y25 (assembly GCF_038049935.1). Taxonomy (NCBI): domain Bacteria; kingdom Bacillati; phylum Bacillota; class Bacilli; order Caryophanales; family Bacillaceae; genus Rossellomorea; species Rossellomorea sp. y25. The sequence goes on from NZ_CP145886.1 coordinate 3,088,026, forward strand.
GAGAAAAACTCACTATAAATGACAGCTGAAATCCCACATTGAAAATAGAAAAGGGTTCGTATAATACAATGATGATGAACACTACCGCCAGACTGTCAATCGTATTTAAGCTCTTTGCCACTTTTCTGCTCATAAGAATCACAATCAGCATGGAGGATGCCCTGATAACAGAAGGTGATGCTCCTGTCAGTACGATGTAACATAGGAGTAAAAAAATCCCTATCCATGTCACCGCTTCTTTTGTAATGCCTACTCTTAATAGGAAATAATGGAGAATGGCAAAGATCAACCCGACGTGCAAGCCCGAAATCGCCAGTAAATGAACGACGCCGAGTTCCCTGAATGCCTGCATCGTATCTTCTGAGATCATATTCGTTTCCCCAAACATCAACGCTTGGGTCACTCCTACTGTTGAAGATGGAAATTCCCTTTCGATTTTCTTCAGTCCATTGAATCTCAGATGTATGAGGGCGTGTTTCCATTTGCCTTGATCCACGCATCCCCCGAAAGCTTGTACGTCGAGAATCCAATAAACTCCCCGCTGAGCTAAATAATTTTTATAATGAAATAAGTTTGGATTTTTATTCGGTTTGGGTTCTGTCAACTCTCCTTTCACTTCGCAGACAAAACCGGGCTTCACTTGTTGAAATTGTCGTTTTTCTTCCTCTGAAGAGAAATAAAAGCGCACGAGAACCTTTTCCTTCTTTATTTTGGCCAAGGAAACAAAGGTACTTCCTTCGATGGTTGGTATGTCATTGATTACGATTTGAAAGACGTTTGGTGCAGGTTCTGATGGCAGAACGGTTTTCTGCCTTTTTTCTTGAATCGTGGTATTGAAAAAGGAAATGAAAAGAAATAAGAAGCAGAAAAGAAGAACGGTGAAGGTCATTTTCCTGAGGAAAAGGGATAGAAGGAGCAAAGCAAGAACGACAGCACCCCAATGGAATTGAAGTGCCATCAGCGTCCCTGAAAGTACTGAAAATGCCAGGTAAAGGCATATTCCTCTATTCATTAAAGAGTTTTATGTATTCTTGTTCATAGTAATTGAGCTTTTCTTCTGCAGCACCCTGTTTTCTCAAGTCTTCAATTAATTGGACCATCATGGAGGCTTTTTCTTTGTGTTTTACGTCGGTGCTGCTTTCGTCAAAAGCAACTTTCTCAACATGGACGTTTGCCTTTTCGAAAAGTTCAATGGCGTAAGGATGATTTTTATAGTCTTTTGCGTAATAAACCGTTTTGATTCCTGCCTGAATAAGAGCCTTACAGCATTGAAGACATGGGAAGTGCGTAACATAAATATCCGCATTCTCCGTTCCCACGCCGAACTTTGAACATTGCAGCAGGGCATTCATTTCGGCATGGATCGTCCTCACGCAGTGATTGTCAATCACATAACATCCTTCATCTATACAATGATCCCCTCCTGCAATGGACCCATTATAACCTCCTGCAATGATTCGTTTTTCACGAACGATGGTTGCCCCGACTGCCAGTCTTGTACACGTACTGCGCAGGGCAAGGAGCTGACTTTGAGCCATAAAATATTGATGCCAAGCGATTCTTTCCATCCCCATTCCTCCTTCTTTGATTTTTAGCTACATTTTATTTGTCTGTTTAAGTGTATAAAGACTTCCTATGTTCGTCAATTCATTGAACATAAATATATTCTTTTAATTTCTCAAAGGTTTTTTCACCGACTCCAGAGATGTTTTTAATTTCTTCTATAGCCTTAAAGGGACCATTTTCTTCACGATATTGGATAAAAGTCGACGCTTTGGCAGGACCAATTCCTGGCAGGGTTTCGAATTCCTGTTGTGTGGCAGTATTAATGTTTATTCCATCCTTTCCTGAATCGGCCCCGGGCATCGAAGGAGCCAGCCGGGTTGTTTCAATTTCTCCGATTTTGGGGACATAAATCATCATTTCGTCTGATACCTTTACAGCTAAATTGATCACTTTCTTATCTGCTTCTGCGGTGAAACCACCGGCTCGATCGATTACAAACTTCAGCCGATCGCCATGCCTCACCTCATATAATCCAGGGTGAACAACCTCTCCCTTTACGTCAACATACACTTTTTCGACGGATTCCACTTCTTCAAGCTCCTTTTCTTTTTTAGCAGGGGCTGCTGTAAAAGTAGCCTCTTTCACTGGAGCTGCGGAAGCATTTTTTAATATATATGCAATCAGGACAATGGCACAAATCATCAGAATCACAAGGACTGTTCTGTATTTTTCAATTAGGGACTGCACAGGAAATCACCTCTGGTGGAATATTCATTGCAAGAAATTCATAAGTTTTAGGAGAGAGTGTGATAGAAGGAGGGCTGCACATGAAAGTAGGTATCATTGGAACGGGAAACATGGGGAAAATCATTATTGAAGCTCTCATTGAATCAAAAGCGATTTCTCCTTCACATCTTCATATTACGAATCGTTCAATAAAAAAGGCCGAGGATATAAAAGAGAAATGGAACAAAGTGAATGTGAGGTATTCAAATGAAGACGTAATTGCGTCATCTGACTTGATCTTCCTTTGTGTGAAACCTCATGATGTGTATGATGTGATTCAGGAGAATAAGAAAAGCTTTACAAAGGACAAATGCGTTGTTTCGATAACCAGTCCAGTTAGCGTGGATCAGCTAGAGTCGTTACTGACCAGTTCCTGCGCCCGATTCATTCCAAGCATTACAAATCGCGCACTAAGCGGGGTGTCACTTTTAACGTATGGAAGTCATTGTTCAGATAAATGGAGACGAGATTTAACGAGGCTGGCTGAGCATATTTCCACACCTGTAGTGATTGATGAAAATGTGACGCGAGTGGCTTCTGACATTGTCAGCTGCGGGCCGGCTTTTTTCAGTTATGTCACACAAAGATTTATTAACGCTGCTGTGGAAGTGACGGAAATTGACAGGGAGACGGCTACTGTTCTGGCATCCGAAATGCTAGTTGGTCTTGGGGACTTATTAAAGAAAAATATTTATACATTACCGACACTTCAAGAGAAAGTTTGTGTAAAAGGAGGAGTGACCGGAATAGGCATTTCAGTCATGGAAAGGGAATTAGGAGATGTTTTCGAAAAATTATTTGAAGCTACACAAGAAAAGTTCGTGGATGACATTGAAGGAACGAAATCACAATTTGGAGTCTAGCAGGACTCCTTTTTTATATTTCGACATAAAATGAATTTTCCCTTCTTTTTTAACGCTCTTTTCGCAAAGATTGTTATTTTTAACATAAGTTCTGCATTGCTCTGTCAATTAATGTGTGCTGGATGGTGAGGGGAACTGCTCCGCTTTCCGCGGACGTTTGGCCGAGCCTCCTTAGCTTCGCTTCCGGGGTCTCGGCACGCCCGTACTTCCGCAGGAGTCTACGCAGTTCCCCTCACCATCTTCAACATAATTTCCGTGACAGAGCTTCAACATGTACAAGAAAGTCATTTAACTAGAAAATATAATTCTTCTTTCATAAAAGGGAAATCAATCTCTACCCTTAATTAAGGTTGTTTGCTAAAATTCTTGTTCTGATTAATTTCCTTAAAGATACATGCTCAGAATGTTGATTGAAGCGGAAGGATGCTCGACTCCTGCGGGAATAGCTGGACAGTACGAAAAGCGGAGGGGCTTAGCTCAGGGGCGACAAGCATAAGACGAGTCTGCCGGAAAGGCGCACTTTGCCTTTTTGGCAGACTTGGCTTATGACCTCGAGCCCCTAAGCCCCGTAGCTGGACAGGTGAGACCCCGGAGGCGCAGCCGAGGAGGCTCACCGCCAGCCCCGCGGAAAGCGAGCATCCTGGAGCGGAAATCAACTAGTACTTTCTTCTCTACAATAGCAACAAACTTTGCAGAACTTTTTTATAAATCCTTTTGATAAGGCCATTCAAAAAAGCCGGACCATTTCTCTTTTCAGAGACGATCCGGCTTTTTATTATTTCTTCTTACAGGTAAAGAAAATTCTTTCACTATGGTCTGTAGGAGCTTCTCCCGTGAAGTCTGCAGAGATCTCCAACACTTCGAACCCTGCATCCTTTAACCATTCCTTTAAGGTAAGAATGGGGTATGTCCGCTGTTTGTGAAGCTCTTCTACTCTTTCGTACTGATTCGTTTCCTCATCTTTCACGAAAAAAGTCAGTTCATGCTCTACACTATTGGGCACTTCTCCAGGAAAGCAATCCCAAATGTATGAAACCTGATCATCCGTCAGGGTATACGTCTTGTTAATAAATATTTGCGTCATTTTAAAAATGGAATGCACATCAAATAGGAATAAGCCACCCTGCTTCAGATGAGCAAATACACTTTTAAACGTATTTTCAACATCAAGTTCGTCTTCCAGGTAATTCAGGGAATCACAAAAAATCGTGATAAGATCGTATTCACCAAGTGAATCAAGCTTTGACATATCCTGTTGAAACAGATTAAGCTTTACGTTCATTTCTAATGCCTTTTCCTGAGCAACCATCAGCATATCCTGGGAGAGGTCAACACCTGTTACATCGTAACCGTCCCGGACTAGGCGCAGCGATAATTCCCCTGTGCCACAAGCGATGTCAAGAACACTTTTCCCTTGGATTGAATGGGCCTTGGCTTGTTTATCGACAAACTCCAACCAGCCATCATATGGGACGTCCTGCATTAAATAATCGTACATATAAGCAAAACGTTCATAACTCATTTAGTGACTCTCACCTTGTCCAACTTCGACGAAAGATGCATCTCCCCATAAGCGCTCAAGATTATAGTAACCTCTTTCCTCTTTATGGAACACGTGAGCGACTACATCACCTAAGTCGACTAAGATCCAGCGTGCTTGATCAAATCCTTCCAACCGTTTGACTGAATAGCCATTTTCTTCTGCTTTGTCCTTTAATTCACGGGCAATTGCCTGTACCTGTTTGTCTGAGTTCCCGTGACAAATCAGGAAATAATCCGCAATTAAAGAAACACCTTTCATATCTAATACAACAATATCTTCAGCACGTTTATCATCAGCGGCATTAAACGCTAATTCTACTAAATTTTGTTCCATTCCTTCATCTCCTCTGGTTTAAAATTAATCCGTTATAAAAGCGAAATGTATCCGGATAGATCGCTTGATTTTTTTTCATTAAAAACGTCATTGTATTTTGAAGAGCCTTTAAAATGCCTTGATCTAATGATTCTTTGGCGAGTTCCCTCACTTCTTCCACCCCGGGAAATTGTCGATTCGGCTCGATGTAATCAGCTAAATAGATCACTTTGTCCAGAGTGGTCATCTCTTCTTTTCCTGAAGTGTGGTAGCGAATGGCATTTAAAATATCTTCATCCTGTATACCAACTTCACGCTCTACAAGTAAGGCTCCTACAGGTGCATGCCAGAGCTCACTATTGTACAGCAAAAGATCCTGAGCCAGCTTCTCTTCTACAATGATTCTTCGCATTTCATGCTTATCCCGGAACTTCGCATAGTCATGGAAAATCGCCGCTATTTCCGCCTTTTTCTCATCGGCTCCATACCGTTTCGCAAGCTCTATACTTGTGTCCATGACACCACAAGTGTGTATATAGCGATGTTCCGTTAAATGGTCTTTTACGATTTCCAAGGCTTTTTCCCTATTCATACAACTTCTCCTCCTTTATGAATCGACACACATCATCTGGAACTAAGTAGCGAACCGATTGTCCCTTTTTCACTGTGTCGCGAATATAGGAAGAAGAAATATCAATTTCTGGAACCTCAATCAACTGAACATCAAACGAAGTCTCATGTGAATAGGAAGGACGATTGACACCAATAAACCTTACCATTTCCTGAAGATCTCCGATTCGATACCACTTCGGGAGATATTCGATCATATCCCCGCCTATTATAAAAGAAAACTCGGTTTCCTCTTCCCTCTCGGTTAATAGCTTGATGGTGTCGTAGGTGTAAGAGGCACCCTCCCTTTCCAATTCAATCCGCTCAATGGAAAAGTGGGGGTTGCCCTTAATCGCTTGTTGCAGCATGAAGAGGCGCTGATTCGCCGTTACACGATCATCCACCTGTTTATGAGGAGGGACATGATTAGGAAGAAATCGAATTTCATCTAAATTTGCCTTCTTCAACACCTGCTCGGCAATAACCAAGTGGCCCATATGAGGAGGATTAAATGTCCCTCCCAGGAGTCCAACCTTTTTCATCATTTTATCAATCCTTATCATGGTAGGATTAATTGCTTGTTTTCCTTCGATTCTTTGTAAAGGACGATGGTACTTCCAATTACCTGGACAACCTCTGCTCCTACGCCTTTTGATAGCTGGTCAGCTACCTCTGACTTATCCATATCACAGTTTTGAAGAACACTGATTTTCATCAGTTCTCTTACTTCAATCGCTTCTCCGATTGTTTTAATCATATTTTCATTGACTCCGCCTTTTCCCACTTGGAAAACCGGATTTAAATGATGTGCTTCTGAACGTAAATATCTTTTTTGTTTACCTGTTAACATGTTGACCTCCTAGTTGTTGTAATACGGTGTTTTTCATTATCGAATACGGTGGAAAGATTCCAGTCCACTTTTCAAATGAAAGGGCTCCCTGGTACACAAACATATCAAGACCATTTTGAGTACGAGCACCTTTCTGATTCGCTTGCTTTAATAATGCTGTTTCTAAAGGGTTATAGATAATGTCACTAACGATGCACCCCTCTTTTAACTCTTTGATCGTTAATGGACTCCCTTTTATATGAGGAAACATTCCTATAGATGTTGTATGGATGATTACATCATATTGGTCCAATCTGTTTTCAGCAGCCTCAAGAGATAGAAAGCGCGAGTTTAAATCGAAAGGGCACGCTTTAATCATATTTTCTGCTCTCAATGCAGTCCGGTTGGTCACATCGATTCTCTTTACTCCCAAAGAAGCAAGAGAATAATAAATGGCTCTCGCAGCACCACCGGCACCGATAATCAGCATCGATTTATCTTCAAGTTGGTCATCTGCTATATTTTTCAAGCCTTCAACAAACCCAAGACCGTCTGTATTATAACCGATCAGCTTACCGTTTTCATTGACAATCGTATTCACTGCCCCGATCGCCCCTGCCAATGGATCGATTCCATCTAAGAGAGGCATGACATGTTCCTTATGGGGAACTGTCACATTCACTCCTTGAATTCCCAAAGCCTTTATTCCATTAATGGCTTGGGAAAGCTGCTCTTTTCTCACGTGAAATTTCACGTATGCAGAATCCATTCCACATTCTTGGAACGCAGCATTATGCATCTCGGGAGACATAGAATGGGCAATCGGATCTCCTATAACACCATATAGAGCCACAGAATCCCTCCTAGATTAATGATTTTCTCAAGAAAACACTAACGCCTTTAGGAACATGGGCAGCAATGGTCGCCCCTCTGTCATTCACTGTAATCCATCCTAAACCTGAGAAGACGATATCTGTTTTTGCTTCTTTAATTCTGAACTCATGCCTCACAAGTGGAGGGAATGTGCCCATATCATCTTTTCTTGGCGGCTGCAACAGTTCTCCTGCATGGTTCATATAGAGCTCATCGGCTTTCTCAATCTTTGTGCGATGAATGGATAGTTCATTTGAGAAATAACAGGTAAATGCCTGACGCTCACCCGCCATGAAGTCAAAGCGTGCCAATCCACCGAAGAAAAGGGTTTGTTCCGGATTCAACTGGAAGGTTCTCGGCTTGATCTCTTTCTTGGGAGTAATGATTTTCAAATCCTGTTTATCAACAAAATGGGCCATCTGATGATGATTAATAATTCCCGGCGTGTCTATGAGTGATTCTTCGTCATCAAGTGGAATTTGAATCATATCGAGAGTGGTGCCAGGGAAGTGAGACGTCGTAATGACATCTTGTTCACCTGATACATGCTTGATAATACGGTTTATAAACGTTGATTTCCCAACGTTTGTACACCCTACTACATACACGTCTTTCCCGTTTCGATAATGTTCAATCGCTTCGATCGCTTCGGTAATCCCCTGACCTTTTGCAGCACTCACTAACTGAACATCAATAGGCTTTAACCCTAATTGACTTGCTTCATGCTTCATCCAATGAATCAGCTTGGAGGGTTTCACAGACTTGGGGAGAAGATCCACTTTGTTTCCGATTAGCAGAATCGGGTTAGACCCCACGAAACGATGCAATCCAGGCAGCCAGCTCCCATTGAAATCAAATATATCGACAATCTTGACAATCAACCCTTCTGAATCACCAAGTTCATTTAATATTTTCAAGAAGTCATCATCCGTTAAGGGGACATCCTGGACTTCATTATAATGCTTTAATCTAAAGCAACGTTGACAAATAATCTCTTCTTTTTGAAGAGCCGAAGGAGGTGCATACCCCATTCCTTCCTTATTCTCCGTCTGGATTTCAACGCCACATCCTATACATACAACTTGACTCACTTTTTATCCTCCCACTCAAGCATGCCTTTACGCTTGAAAAACTTCATTATTCTGCGTTCAACTCGACGATTGAACTTTGTGATGAACCCATCTGATTGAGCAACGGGAACAACCAGTATCGTATGGAAACCGTTTCGATTTCCGCCCAAAACATCCGTTAACAGCTGGTCTCCAATCACAACCGATTCTTCCTTCTTCACACCCATTTCCTGAATCGCCCTCTTAAAAGCGCGTCCCATTGGCTTACGGGCCTGAAAAATAAACGGAACGCCTAAAGGTTCTGCAAATGCTCCCACCCTGTTTTTATTATTATTGGACACAATGGTCACAAGGATTCCATGTTCCTGCATCTCTTTAAACCACTGAATTAATTTAGGGGTGGCATTGGGGCGGTCCCATTCCACTAACGTATTGTCTAAATCTGTAATGATCGCTTTAATTCCCTTTTCTTTTAAATACTCCGGACGGATACTGAAAATATCCTGAACCTGTTCATCGGGTAAAAATTGCTTTATCACTTGCAGCACCTCAAATTTCTTTATCATTTATTCACTTTAATATTTTACTTTTTTTAAATTGTATAGCTCCACGTCCATTGATTTCTGCGGATTCCAAATTCTTTCTATTAGTATCTTTTAACCTATAACAGATTAATGATAACCAATTTTCCCTGCAGATTCAAAATAAATCACATATATTCCTGGGATTCCATAAATATTCCCAAAGAGAATAAATATTTTTCGACAAATTTCCAGTTTCCTTCATGGTTGTGGATAACCTTATTCACATTATACAAGACATGAATATGGCTTATTTACCAGTTATATACAAGTTAGTCACAACTTATCCACCGTGAACTGTGGATAACGGAACGCTTGTTCTAAAAAAATAAATTTGGTAAAGTTTAATTACTACTTAAAAACGTACAAAACTTAATATTTCGAAATAAAAAAAGATGATGGTTATGGAGGTGGCATTAATGAGGAAATTATCGGACGAACTGTTGATTGATTCTTATTTCAAAGCGTTGGAGTTGAAACTCAATACAGAATTCATTCGCCTCATCGAAATGGAAATTCACCGTCGATCTCTTACTAATAAAATAAAAGCTACTTCGTAGAATACTAACATGAAATGGGACGGATTTATATCAAATCCGTCCTCTTTTTTATTGAGTGAAATCTCCTATTGTTTCCCCGACGGTTACATTCCTTGGAATTTCTTTGTTCCTTGAGAATTGGAATGTATCCCTTTCAAATAAAAGGATCACGGTGGAGCCGAAGCTGAAGTATGCGACTTCTTCGCCTTGTTTCCACTCTTTTCCTTCATGAACATAATCAACGCTGTTGACAAACATGGCCCCTACCTTTACTACAGCCACTTTGCCCTTTACATGTTGAAGCTCCGTAATGGAGCGGAAATTCTTTGAAAGTGCTTCTTTGCCGTACATCAACCCCAGCTCATTAACAGGGTAAGAATGCTGTCCAAGTGACCACCTGCCGAGAATCGTGCCTGACACGGGGCTGTGTATGCGATGATAATTTGCAGGACTCAGATAAAACACCGCAAATTCTCCCCCGCAATAATCAGAAGCTTTCTCTGCACTACCAAGCATATCAAGAATGGAGTACGTCTTTCCTTTCACCTCTATTTCAAGGGACTCGGAAATGACTCCGGTACTGGCAAGTGAGCCATCAACTGGACTAACTGCTTGTTTCTCACTATATTGTACGACCCTCGCATCTTCCTTCAGGTTTCTTATAAAGAAGTCATGTAATGTTTTATAGTCAGCTACCCGACCTTCTATTTCATCCACATTTATTTTGTACGTTTTAATGAATGATGAAACAAACGGCCGACTCAAAGGTGACTGTACAAATTTCCTGATCATATAAGAGGACCATTTCTTATTTGTTAGTTCAATAAAAAGACGATAAATGGATTGCTTCATTATAATCCCTCACATATTTCTAAAAAACGATTAACTTTAACAGTTTAATAAGTATATAATAAAATATTATTATATACTATATTTATAAGAATCTTTTTTCACCATTGGATGTAACAGTGACCTCAGGGCCCTTGTTTCTGCAAGTAATGTGACACGTGAAAATCCCAGGCAGAAATTATGTTCAATGGTGAGCAAACTTATTTAAAAGGAGTGAGTAATGATTGTTTCTCTCCGAAGTCGTCGATCAAACATTTAAAAAGCTTAAGGCCCAAACGGCCAACCTCATTACCTTGTCCAACTTATCTTTAGGTGGATTTGCTATCATTTCTATTCTTCATAACCAATTAAACCTATGTTTGTTACTCATTTTCGTCGCAGCCTTAACAGACCGCTTTGATGGGATGGTTGCGAGGAGATTGAACATTGAGTCAGAATTAGGGAAGCAGTTGGATTCCATGAGTGATATTATATCATTCGGCGTAGCACCGGCATTACTCCTGTATACAGCTGTTCTGAATCAGTATGACTTTCCCGGGATGTTTTTCGTCATATTTTATATAGGGTGCGGAGCTTTTCGATTGGCTCGCTTCAATATTTCAGAGAACGATGGCTACTTTACGGGCTTGCCAATAACCGTAGCCGGATGTTTACTGACCCTGTGCTATTTCGCCATCCCATTTGTTTCAGGTGTTCTCATTTTATGTATGACCATCATTCTGTCCATTTTAATGATTAGCCCGTTTACTTTAAAGAAGATGTAAGGATGATAACAGAGCCCTGTTCCCATGGAACAGGGCTCTGCTCGGATATAAGGTTGTACTTGTCAGGCTAACAGTTATTGTAGTACCACCATCCACCAAATAGGAAAAGTAAGATTAGTAATACAACAACTAACGCGAAGTAGAATCCTCCACCACCATAGTAACCTGGATAGACTGGTCCATAACAAGGGTACCCATACGGCATTACAATACCTCCTCACTTACTTTTACTACTAGTATATGTACATAGGGAAAGAGCGTATAGGCATTTTTCACCTTAAATATGGGATTTACCGGCTAAGAAAGTTTGCCTTTTCTTTGATTACTTTCCAGGGACATGCAAGGACATTCCCTTCTTATCATATGAATGAATATAGGCTTAAGTCCTTATGGAGGTGTAAACATGTCTGGAGTTCTAACAGCACTGGGGTATTTCTTTAAAGAGTTAATTTTCCTCGTTTCTTACGTTAAGAATAATGCATTCCCTCAACCACTATCTGCAGCAGATGAAAAGAAATATTTAAGGCTGATGGCAGAAGGAAATGAGCATGCCCGTAATATGCTCATTGAACATAATCTGCGATTGGTTGCTCACATCGTCAAGAAATTCGAAAACACAGGCGAAGATCCAGAAGATCTAATTTCCATCGGGACCATCGGATTGATCAAGGCAATTGAAAGTTATTCAGAAGGCAAAGGCACCAAGCTTGCAACTTATGCGGCACGATGTATCGAGAATGAGATTCTTATGCATCTTCGTGCTCTCAAGAAAACGAAAAAAGATGTCTCTCTTCATGATCCTATCGGCCAAGATAAAGAAGGAAACGAAATCAGCTTAATTGATATCTTAAAGTCTGAGAGTGATGATGTCATCGATACGATTCAACTAAGCATGGAACTGGAGAAAGTAAGAAAATATATTTGTGTTCTCGACGAAAGAGAAAAAGAAGTCATTGTGGGGCGATTCGGATTAGACTTAAAAGAGGAAAAGACTCAGCGGGAAATTGCCAAGGAACTGGGAATCTCAAGAAGTTATGTATCACGAATCGAGAAAAGGGCACTGATGAAGATGTTTCATGAATTTTATCGTGAAGAAAAAGAAAAACGCAATAAATCATGAAAAAAGCGATCCAGGCTCGGATCGCTTTTTTTATTTGCTATTCAACACTGACTTCAGCGGCAATAATCAGACCAATCACAGATGTTACGATAAGACCCATTATCATTGAAAACATCGTAATCTCACTCCCTCTTTAGCAGTAATTAGTATTACTCCTCTTACTATTAATGTATCACGAAAAGCCGGATATTCCCCTCTCAATCGTGAACAACTTATTACTAAAGATTGACGGAACTGTGTCTGTCTTACGGCCCTCTTAATCCCATTAAAACAAAGGAGGACACCCTCCGAAAAAGGCATCCCCCCATTCATTCTATTTCTTATCCTGCTTCTTCTTTTTATGGAAGAGAGCCGACCAAAAAACAATATTTAAAAACATCGTTCCACCCACCTTCTGTTTCGTTAGGCAGTATCCTTCTCTACCCATAGCGCATTTAGCCTTTTCTCCTGTACATAAATCATATTTCATTCTCCTCTCCATTTTTTGATATTACCTTAGAACAACTGGGACATGTACTGGTTCTTGGTTTTCGTTTCTTCATAGAACTTTGAAACCGTTTCATTGTGAGTCACTTCTTCAAATGTTTCTTGTTTCTTTTTGAACGTTACCGTAATAAATAAAAGATTCAGTGTCATACGTATCACCCCTTTCAAAGTGCCTGCAGGGCTGCAAGGCATACTAAAAAGCCACAAAGAGTCCGATCCTTGTGGCACAAAAAAGCCACAGGAACCTGCATTCTCCCTGTGGCTATCATTTAATGGATTTAAAAATTAAGCGTGAAGCATCCCACAAGCGGTCGAATGATGAAAACAATATGAAGTTGTGTCTATTTTTCCAATAAGCATGAACATGTTCTTCGACCTCCCTCTTGTGATTTTTTTCTTACATTGGTTAGTATATCCAATTTCCATTAGAAAGTAAACCACTTTCCTCATTATTTTTTCTACAAATTTCCACATTATTCTAGAGTGTTCTTTTTCATAGTTTTGTGATTTTAAGACATCAGACCTTCCGCGGGCTCTGTCAATGAGAATGTGCTGGATGGTGAGGGGAACTGCTACGCTAGCTGAGGAGGCTCGGCACGCCCGTTCTTCCGCAGGAGTCTCCGCAGTTCCCCTCACCATCTATAGAAGATTTTCGTGACAGAGCATAAAGGTCAAAATAACAAATATAGAATGTATAGGATATGATTTCCAATGATCCGATCTGGCAGTAAGAAAGACTAAATTGACTTATTACCCTAATATTCGTTATCAATTTTTTGTTTATGCGATCCTGTGTAGATAATTTGTTTTATGAAACAAACTATCTACATATCTACAATTGGAACTATTTTATGTTTGTTTATCAATAACCCATAGGTAAATAAATAATTAGCACAGAGTGGATTGGAGCGGAAAGGAACGGTCCAAGTTTTCACACTTCACTCATACAAAAAATGAATTTATTTTTTTAGAATCTATACAAAACCATGGGATGAGACCCCATATGCGGGTGAAGGCTCACAGCCATCCACTTTTGAAAACGACAAAAAGAAAACGAGTCCTCAATGAGAACCCGCTTTACATGATCTATTCATCTATAGATTGCATATCTTTTTTGTATTTGATCGCTTTTGTAAAAAATATAAGTGACAATCCGAGTAAAACAACGGTCCCTGTCATGAGGGTGATCGTTTTACTAGGTGTGACGGTTTCTGTTGGAATAATGACCCCTAAATACATAAAGACACTAAGTGCAAGTAACGTAAAACCAAATCGTTTGAAGTCGTTCATCTTTTGTTGAATGGTTCTTTTTTTTGCGTTCTTCATGTGCATTCACCTACTTTAGAACTAGTAAACTCTCATTCTATGGTAACATACTGACGCATGTCAGCTACCATGTAATTGATACCAGTTCTACCAGTTGACGAATTACTTTGAAAGGGCATTTTCAATATCTTCAATCAGGTCTTCCACGTCTTCAAGACCTACAGATATACGTACTAATCCGTCTGTGATCCCTAACTCATTTCGGCGCTCTGCCGGAATGGATGCGTGAGTCATGCGAGCCGGAACCGAGATCAAGCTTTCTACAGCTCCCAGACTTTCAGCTAATGTAAAGTATTTGGTGTTCGTGAGGAGACGATCAGCATTTTCTTCACTGCCCACATCAAAGGATACCATACCACCGAAGCCGGATGCCTGTTTCTTGGCAATGTCGTGGTTCGGATGGGTTTCGAGTCCCGGATAGTAAACCTTTGATACTTTCGGGTGTGATGTAAGGTACTCGACTATCTTCTTCGTGTTTTCTTCATGTTCTTCCATTCTAAGCCCCAATGTTTTAATGCCCCGAATCAGTAACCATGAATCCTGTGGTCCAAGAACCCCACCTGTGGAATTCTGCACAAAAAATAACTCTTCAGCAAGCTCTTCGGAATTCACAACGACCAGTCCTGCCACAACGTCACTGTGTCCGCCGATGTATTTCGTTGCACTGTGAAGAACGATGTCTGCTCCCAGGCTGATTGGATTTTGCCAATATGGCGTGCTGAACGTATTATCTACAATCGTCAACAGATTGTGCTTCTTAGCTAATGAAGCTGCAGCCTCGATATCGGTAATTTTCAATAATGGATTTGTAGGTGTTTCAATGTATATAGCTTTTGTATTCGGCTTAATGGCACTTTCGATATTGTTGGTATCACTTGTATCAACGAAGGTGGACTCGATACCGACGCGATTTAACACCTTCGTCATGACGCGGTACGTTCCTCCATAAACATCGTCTGTCATCACAATATGATCTCCGCTGTTGAACAACATCATAACCGCTGTGATAGCCGCCATTCCCGATCCGAAGGCAAAACCTTTTTCCCCGCCTTCCAGATCTTTAATAAGCTCTTCAAGGGCGTGCCGGGTCGGGTTTCCGGAACGCGAATATTCAAAGCCTTTATGCTTTCCTACTTCATCTTGTTTATACGTACTCACCTGATAAATGGGAGTGGATACAGCACCTGTTTGAGGATCTGTCGGGATACCGCCGTGTATTAATTGTGTTTTCTTTTTCATGATTAGATTCCTCCTTCATATATTTTCTTACTTAAATAGCGCTCACTTGAATCCGGGAAAATCGTTACGATGTGACTTCCGGATTGAGCTTCTTCTGCCTCCTGTAATGCGGCATGAAGTGCAGCGCCAGAAGAACTGCCAACCAGTAAACCTTCCAGCAAGGCAAGCTCTTTTACTCTTTTAAAAGCATTGTCATCTGTTACGGTATGGATACTATTGAAATAGCTTGAATCCATATAGTGAGGTAAAAATTCCATACCGATCCCCTCAGTTTTATGAGGTCCCGTTGACCCGCCATTCAAAATGGATCCTTCAGGTTCGACAATCACTGTTTTAATATTTCCATTCATTTCTTTGAGGAATTGAGCTGTCCCCATAAAGGTACCACCTGTCCCCGCACCTGCAACAAACGTATGAATTTCGCCGTTCATCTGGCTCCAGAGTTCCGGTCCCAATGTTTTGTAATACGTATTGGGGTTAGCATCATTTCCAAATTGCTGAGGAGAATAAGAGTTAGGGATTTCCTTCACCAGTTCAGTTGCTTTTGCGATGGCACCCTTCATTCCTTCTTCGGTAGGAGTATGGACTATTTTTGCTCCTAATGCTTTCATAAGCTCCTGTTTCTCCATACTGAATTTTTCAGGTACGCAGAACATAACGTTGTATCCAGAATTCACAGCTGCGAGAGCCAGGCCGATTCCCGTGTTCCCTGCAGTCGGTTCGATGAAGGTGCCTCCCGGTTTTATTTTACCTTTGCGAATGGCATCTTCTAATAATTCCCGGCCTAAACGATCCTTCACACTACCCCCGGGATTGAAAAACTCCAGCTTGGCAAAGAGGCGAACGCCTTTCTTCAATGGGAAGTTTGTAATCTCGACAATCGGTGTATTCCCAATCAGGTCATGTACGCTTTTATACACGTCCATGTATTCAATCCCCCTTTATAAAAAAAGCTGACCCATCCACCATCCCTGTTCTCCGTATACACGAATAGAGTGCTCGCCTGAACACATCTGTTCCGTATGAGTTTAGGAGAAAGTTGGTACCTGGGTCAGCCATATTTCCCTTGTATTATACAGACTCTACAATACTCATTACCATTTTAGCAGAGTGAAGTGCTGCCTTTTCTAAGTATTGCTCGAAGGAAACATCTGATTCCTTGCCAGCAATATCAGAAAGAGATCGAATGATGACAAATGGTACGTGGAATTGATGAGCCACTTGCGCAATGGCAGCCGCTTCCATTTCTACTGCCTGTAAATCAGTAAACTTGTCACGGATCGCTTCCACTCGCACCGGATCATTCATAAATGAATCTCCCGTGGCGATTAATCCTGACACCACTTGAGCATCTCCCAGTTCCTTCACGCTGGCAATAGCCGTTTTCATTAATTTCTCGTCTGCTGTAAATGCTGCAGGAAGCTGCGGTACCTGACCGTATTCATATCCAAAAGCCGTTACATCCACATCATGATGTCTTACTTCTGTTGAGATGACGACATCACCAACATTTAGAGAAGGATCGAACCCTCCTGCTGACCCTGTATTGATGATGCAATCCGGTTTAAAATGCTGTAGAAGAACAGCTGTTGACATCGCTGCATTCACTTTGCCGATTCCTGAGCGAAGTAAGATCACTTCTTTGTCTTTCATCATTCCACTTGTATATTCACACCCTGCGATTGTTTCCACTACAGGGTTTGAAATATTTTCTCTAAGTAAGGCTACTTCTTCTTCCATTGCTCCAATGATGGCGATTTTCATTACTAAAAACCTCTTTCTACTGTTTAGTCGCCTCCATAATCCAAACAAAGGTATTCACTTGCTTAAATCGAACTGAAAATCCATTCTGGTTCAATAACTCCCTTAGAACCTCCAAGGTTGTGTAATATTCCCGTTTTAAATCTTCAGCCAGATTGTAATACTCTTTTTTTATTGCTAGGGATATGGCGGCTTGATAGTGCTGATCCGTTTCAAATATCGTATCGGCAAATACTATTTTACCACCTTGTGCTAGGAGCTTTCCATATATGCTAAAAGCTTTTCCCTTTTCTTCATCTGTTAAATGATGAAATGCATAGGAGCTGACGATGGAATCTGCCCTTCCTTCTAAAGAAAAGTCCAGGAAATCACCATCCCTAAACGTCACGTCTTCTCCAAGCTTCTGCATTCCGATCGCTCTCATTTCAGGAGAAGGTTCAAAAGGAACCACTTCAAGCCCTGCATCCAGTAATCTCTTGGTCAAGTTTCCAGTACCGGGACCAAATTCAACGACCCTTCCCTTAGAACGGGACACAACCTCGTCAAGAATGGATTCATACTCCTCGAAGACCGCTTGGTATTCAACGTCTTTTCCAGTAACTGTATCGTCATAAGAATCTGCCCAATCCTGAAACAAATCCAAAAATTCTCTACCCATGGTTTAGCACCTCTGCTACATTAAGTTTATAATTCCTATAAACATACTATGAATTAAAATTTAAACTGTTATTAAATTATCATATTCTCCTAATGAATTCAACAAATAATAATTGTAAAATCCGTTTTGTGACTCTAAAATAAGGGGAGACAACCTGCCACAAGCAAATGAGGAGGAGAATCTTATGAATATTTCATTTGACTTAATAGAAGATAAAGTGGAATTTTTTGAAGCAGATAATTTAAGAACATTAGAAAAGAAGGTAGATGAACAAATTCAGCATAATAAAGCGATCATGCTTAGTGTACACCATGTGGATCATGCCGTTTCAATTGATGAAAATGGCAGGAGGTTGTATAGTGCTGCGGTTCATTTTAAAGTAAAGAAGTAATTCATTGAAAAAGGCCCTTCCAAGAGAAAGGGCCTTTTTCATCTATTATTAGTCTTTATCATTTTCCACTAATTCCTGTACTTTCGTAGGCTGCCATCCTTTGCCGTCCACCCACTGCAGGTACACTCTGTATGGCGTTTTTGTATCTTTAGCTGTCACGGTAGCCATGGATTTCTGAGGGCCGCCGTTCCCTTCAATATACCAAACGGTCATATTATCTTCAGGAATTCCCGTTGCATACGACGTAGCTTTTACTTTTTCCTGCCAGTCGGCTGATCCTAAATCATATGAAGATACGTGTTCACCTGTTTGCTCTGTTCCGATTGGCTTCCAGTTAGGATGCACCATTGTTTGCTTCACATTTGGATCGTCACTATCTTCTACTTTTAATTCACTTTGGTCTTCACCTTCTAATTTAACAGTGTCCTGCTTTTCATCAGAAGCTTCATCTTTTTGTTTTTCTTCATCGCTTTTCTTTTCTTCGTCTTTTTTATTTTCATTCTCTTTTTCCTCAGATTTTTTATCCTCATCTAAAGAAACAGATTTATCGTCTTTTTCAGCATTATTATTGCTCTTGTTTGATTCTTTTGTTTCTGTATTCGCAACACCGGATGATGCCTTTTCATCGCCGTCTCCCATCACTATTGTTGCTCCGACAACGACAATCAATAAAAGTACGACTGCAATCATTATGTTCAAAATTTTATTTGTATTCTTCTTGGATCGTTTATCTAATCGAGATTGGTATTTCGCCATTATGTTTCCCTCCCTATTATCCTAAACATTTTAACATGACAAGAGGAAAAGAATAAAGCGAAACATTATCCATTCTTAGGGATTCAGCCACTTTCATTAGAAAGGGAAAAAGGTCACAGGACCATTGTACAATAGGTTTAATCGTTTTCAAGATTATATATGGCATCTACGCTATCTTTGAAAATCGGGTAGATCCCACCCTCATCGATCTTCACATCCATGTTGACGGCAACCAGGGAGTATTTAGGGTTTTCAAAGGGAAAATATCCTGCGAACCATTTATTATACAATTCATTTTCTTTCGCTTCTTCACCCCGATAATTACCTGTTTGCGCCGTTCCCGTTTTACCGGCAATGGTGTAGGCAGCTGTTTGCAGGTATGGAGCAGTTCCTTCAGGTGAGTTTACAACTCCTCTTAAATACTGCTGAAGCTTCATTGCCGTATATGGAGTAATCGTCTCACCCTCCTGCTTTTGTTTGGGGAAGGAAAACATCTTCGTTCCATTTTGGTACTCGACGGCGGATACGGCACTCACTTGATATTTCTCTCCTCCCCTTGCGATGGTGGCCATCATATTGGCGATGCCCAGAGGAGTGACTCGAACTTCTTGTTGTCCAATCCCAGTTTGAGAAACAAGTTTGGGTTCATCTCTATGTTCTTCCGACGCAAAGATCCTTCCTTCGCTTACTTGAAGCTGAGGAAAGCTTTCGTAATGAAAGACATCCCCTTTCCAGACAATATCACCAAGCAAGCCGATCTTTTCAGCATATTCATCAAGAAGATGGGTATCTTTCTCCGTTAATTCATTGGCCAAATCCGCAAACGTCCGGTTACAGCTGACGGCAAGACTCGTTTTTATATTGATAGTTCCGTGTGGCTTTTCTGCACGACCGCCTCGAATATCTTCATCACATGCAAATAGCCTGCTTTCATCCACAATCCCTTCGTCCATGGCTGCAGCGGCGACAACGGTCTTAAACACAGAGCCGGGGATCAACGCTTTCAGCATGTAGTTCGTTGCCCCGCCACTGAACGGGTCACGGCTGCTCATCGCAGGTCTTGAGACACTTGCGACAATTTCGCTTTTTTCAATATCAAGGAGCAGTAATCCTCCCTTTTGAATGTTATACGTATCTGCAACCTCTTCCAATGCTTGCTGCATCTTCCCATCAATCGTCGTTTTCACATTAAGGGGATAGAATGGATTGGCTGGCGCCAAATATTTTACATCCACACCGAATAATGGGCCACCGATTGCATCAACATGATAGATCAATTTCGCTTCCTCTTCTGCTACCAGCCATTCATCAAAGCTCTCTTGAAGCCCGGACACGCCAATTTTCTGATTGGCCCCCTTTACTTTATCCGGGTAACGCTTATGGAACACGTCGGCATTTTCTCCCGTCACACCAATCAGCTGTGAAGCAGGCACTTCACTACTTTTGAACTTTTTCGTGAGTGCAAACACTCCTTGAATTTCAAGGTCATTGATTTCTTTCATTTGATTTTCGGTGAGCTGTAAAGGTTCTTTTCCGCCAAATACGATAGGTCCTTTCGCTTCTTCAACCTTAGATTGAATGGTTTTGGGAGGGACATGAAGGATTCCCGCCACTTTTTCTACTGGCCATTCGATTTGTTTTAGAAATGGAAAAAGAACGAGAATATTCTTTTCCGTAAACGTAAGAGGCTCACCGTTTCGATCAAGAAATTCTCCACGCCCTTCATCGATCACCAATTGTTGTGTTCGTTGAGATACACTTTCTTCAAGAAGATTGATTTTATGTTTCGAATAGGATTCTGTTTGAAATAATTGCAATTGCATCAGTCTCCCTGACAAGGCAAAGAGAGAGAGTAATAAGAAGATACTGAGCAGCCTGATTCGTTTACGTTTCATAATGTCACCTCGTCCCCATTGTTGACGAGTTTCGGGTGAAATAATCTTTTTCCCGGCATAAAAAAAGAAGAGGCCCGCTAATGAGCCCCTCCTACATGATCAGCTTACTTCCACAATCTTCACATTCATTTCTCCACCTGGAGTTTGAACGCTTACTTCCGCGCCTACTTTATGGCCAAGAAGGCTTTTCGCGATTGGTGAATCATTTGAAATCTTTCCTTCAAATGGATCTGCTTCTGCACTACCGACGATTGTGTATGTTTCTTTGTCTCCGTCCGGCAGTTCAACGAACGTTACCTTTTTACCTAATTGTACTGTATCTGAATTCATATCATCTTCTTGAATGATTTTCGCATTGCGAATCATGTTTTCTAAAGTAGAAATACGGCCTTCAACAAATGCTTGTTCATCTTTCGCTGCGTCGTATTCTGAGTTCTCGGATAAATCTCCAAAGCTTCGGGCGATTTTAATACGCTCTACTACTTCTTTACGTTTAACCGTTTTCAAATTCTCAAGCTCTTTTTCCAATTTAGCTTTACCTTCTGCTGTCATAGGAAATACTTTTTCTGTACTCATGACCCTCTTCACTCCTTCTGCTATCTAAGAGTTTCCCCATACTCTCTATGTAAATGTTCATTTGCTAGTTATGTAAAGGTAGGGAATGGAGAGAGAATTCATTCTCTCTCCATTCCCTGCTTCTTTACAATGTGGGAAAATGTAACTTCTACCTTTATGTCTTTATCTATGCTATCGTATTACAAAAATGACTTTTGTTCAAGAATTGTTTGAATTTTTGTTACCATTAAATCGATGGCTACGTGATTATGACCACCTTCAGGAATGATCACATCAGCATATCGCTTCGTCGGTTCGATAAATTGATTATGCATAGGACGAACAACTGTAATGTATTGATCAATGACGGAATCAATGGAACGGCCACGCTCCTTGATATCACGAAGCATCCTTCTAATGATGCGAAGATCGGCATCTGTATCTACATATAGCTTAATATCCATTAAGTTACGCAATCTTTCATCTTCTAATACTAAAATTCCTTCTAAAATAATAACATCTTTCGGTTCAACGAGAATCGTGTCGTCTGAACGGGTGTGCATTTTATAATCATAAACCGGCTTATTTACGGGTTGATGATCTAAAAGAACGTGCAGATGTTGAATTAATAGATCATTGTCAAATGCTAATGGATGATCATAATTGGTTTTTAAACGTTCCTCAAAAGGAAGATTCGATTGATCTTTATAATAATAGTCCTGCTGCAGCATTAAAATCGAATGACCTTGAAATTGCTCATAAATGGCTTTGGTGACACTTGTTTTACCTGAGCCGGATCCTCCTGCTACACCAATCACAACGGGTTTATGCTTCATAAGTATTAGGTGTTCTCCTTTCGCATCATGTTATCAGGATATACTCTCTGATGAACTTTGAATTTCACAATTTGTAATGGGTGACGTGCAACATCAAGCTCATTTCCTTTTTCATCCCACATTTTCTCCACGACTTGCGTGAAATTTGAGATTTCAGGTCCGAAAAACTCTATTTCCTGTCCTGTTTTAAAATGGTTTCTTTGTTGCAGGGTGACGATTTGCGTTTCTTCGTCGTAATCTAACACAAGTCCGACAAATTCATAGTTTGTATTTTTCTTATTATGAACACCAAACATTTGCTCCTTAAAGCCAGGAACTCCCTCAAAGAACGCTGGAGCTGTGTCACGATTCGCACATTTATCCAGTTCTTTCAGCCACTCTTGTTTAATCGTAAAGTTATCGGGATCTTTACAGTATTCGTCAATCACTTTACGGTATACACTTACGACAGTGGCTACATAGTGAATGGACTTCATACGTCCTTCGATTTTCAGGCTGTCAATGCCTAATTCAATCATTCTCGGAATTGATTCAACCAGCTTTAAATCTTTCGGACTCATGGCAAAAGGAGCATCACCGTTGTCGTAAAGAGGATTTTCATTCTCTCCGTCGACTTCATATAAATCATAATCCCAACGGCATGATTGACAGCACCCGCCACGATTTGAATCACGGGCAGTCATATGGTTACTTAATGTACAGCGGCCGGAGTAGGCAATGCACATAGCTCCATGAATAAAGGTCTCAATTTCAATATCCACCTTTTCCTTCATCTCTCGGATTTCGTCGCCGCTTGCTTCACGGGCCAATACAACACGATCAAGTCCTTCTTCTTTCCAGAACTGGACTGCCTTCCAGTTTGAAAGTGACTGCTGGGTACTTAAATGTACCTCCACATTCGGAGCGACTCTCCTGCATGTCTCAATGATGAGGGGATCTGCTACAATAATACCCGCGACTCCCGCTTCTTGAAGTCCACGTAAGTATTCTTCCAGGCCATCCATATTTTCATTATGGGCATAGATATTGGTTGTCACATATATTTTGGCACCATAAACCCTTGCAAACTCAACGCCCTCTTTCATCTCTTCAAGGGTGAAGTTCCCGGCATTTGAACGCAGGCCGTATTCCTGTCCGCCAATATAGACTGCATCTGCACCGTAATGAACAGCTATTTTCAATTTTTCCAGATTACCAGCAGGAGCCAGTAGCTCAGGTTTCTTCACAATGACACGCTTTCCATCTACCATCTTGGATATAGGGTTTTTCACAACCGTGGTCATCGTAACTCCTCCGTTCTGATCAAACATGATTTCATTGTTAATACACCGTTTCTTTAAAAAAGAATCCCGTATCCAGTGGACGATTTTCCGGTTGCAGCTTCTTCGCTCCTTCTAGAAAATCGTCTTTTTTCTCTTCATATTGATCTTCGTCTTCTACACATAGATCAATGGCTTTACGATATAGTTTCGTCACTTCCAATATATAGTCTGATGATTTCAGAACCCCATCGATTTTGAAGGAATCAATGCCGGCCTGTATCATTTCACCCAGTTCATCGACGATGCACATATCATTCGGACTCATAATATGAGTGCCGTTCTCATCTTCATAGATTGGGTATTTATTATGACGTTCTTCATCGTGCAGGAACATATTTCGTTGTTCTTTACGGTTTTCAATCTCCATCGCCTTTCCTCTATACTCAAAATAGTTACCAAGTAAAGAGCGTTTTGATTGGAACATGCAGGTCATACCGTGGACCTGGACCTCGATTTCAACCTCTGCATTCTCTTTCATCTCCACAATGGTATCCATGCTTAATTCCCTGGCCAAAACAGCGCGTTTCGCCCCTTTTCTGCCCCAGTAATTACACGTGTACCAATTGGTGGCAGTTGTTTCGGTATTCCAATGCAGCTTCATCTCAGGTGCCACTTCACGTACAGCCATTAACACAGCCGGATCACCGAACACTATCGCATCCGCACCGGCTCCTTTTAGAAAGGCAATATAGTCGTCAAGCTCAGAAATTTTATCATTATGGAAAAGAGCGTTCATGGCTACGTACACTTTCTTACCGTGTTTGTGAGCAACTTTGATGGCTTCTCGAACATCTTCTCTTGAAAACTCTCCCGCAAGCCTTAAGCCATACCTTTGTTCACCAATCATAAACGCATCTGCCCCCGCCAATGCCAACGATTCAATATCAGCAACAGAGACAGGGGTTACAAGTAATTCTGGTTTTTTCATGAGCGCTCACCTCTTTTTTTACTGATGGCAATACCGTCTCCTACGGGTAAAATACTCGTATTAAATTGCTCATGGGTCATGAGCCACGTATTATAATTCCGTAGTTTCTTGACCATGTTTCGAATTCTTTTCTGCTCTACCTCTTCTTGAGCAACAAGTCCTTTGAACAGGACATTGTCAGAGTAAACGACCCCTTCTTCTGACAGCATACCGGAGTAAAGTTCAAAGAATTTAAGGTATTGTCCCTTGGCCGCATCGATGAATATCGCATCAAAAGGCCCGTGTTTCTTCACTTCTTCCCCAAGTTCCAGGGCATCACCGAATAAAGTTACAATCCTCTTTCCGTCCTCTGAGCGAGACAGAAAGCTCTGAGCTGCGTCGAATCTTCCTTCGTCACGTTCAAGGGTCACAACTGTCGAGTGGGGAAGAGCCTCCGCCATTCTGAGAGCGGAATATCCGATAGCCGTTCCGATTTCCAAGATGCGCTTCGGCTGTTGGATCCTTAACATCCCAAGGAGTGCTTCAATGCCCACCAGCTCCATAATGGGAACATTATGGACTTCAGCATATTGTTCCATCTCTGCAATTAATGCAGGTCGTTCTTTCACGATTGATTCTATATAATGAATAACCTGTTCGTTCATATATAAGCCTCACGATCATTATCATAAATGGTCCCGGGTTACGATTCTTTCTCAGACAACATGAAAAGAAGAAAGCTACAATGAGCTTTCTACTTCACACACATCTTCATAAAGATAACGCCCGTATAAAAAATAACTTGTACTATTTTATCACATAGAGAAGAGGAAAGCGAATCTTTCTTTCCTCTTCTCACCCCGCTATTCTTCTTTGTTTGTAATGTACTTCGCCTTTTTTTCATTATGCTCTTCTAATGTTTCAGAATAATAAACGGATCCATTGGAAGAAGCCAGGAAATAGTAATACTCTGTATCCTCCGGTTCTAAAGCCGCTTCAATCGAAGACACACCGGCGTTCGCGATCGGACCGGGCGGTAACCCCTTCACTCTATATGTGTTATAAGGTGAATCCACTTCAAGATCTTTGTATACGGTTCTATCTTTATGCTTCCCTAATGCATAAAGCACCGTTGGATCGGTTTGAAGGGGCATATCCTCTTCTATACGATTATAGAATACACTTGAGATTTTTCCTCTGTCCGCTTTTTCTGTTGCTTCTTCTTCAATGAGGGAAGATAACGTCAGAAGCTCATGGGCCGTGTATTCCCTATCTGCCATCGCTCCCTCATATTGAGCGAGGACTTCGTTCGTTTGTGCAATCATCTTCGTTAAGATTGCTTCTAAGGAAGGCTTCTTCTCATAGAAAGGGTATGTCGCGGGATATAGATATCCTTCTAACGGACGTTTAATTTTTTTATTTAATATTTCATCAGTTATCAGTGCCGGATATTCCTGTTTTAATTGCTCGAGCCATTTCTTATCATTTAATTTTTTTTCAATTTCTTCTTTCTCATAAGGGGACTTATCAGCTATGATCTCAGCGATTTGATCTAATTGAAGTCCCTCAGGTATGGTAATCTTAAACTCTGCTTTTCTCATTACCTTCCCTGTTTTTAAACTATTAACAATTTCATTTAACGTCATGGAAGGTGTCAAGTCATAGGAACCTGCCTGAAAACCGGATTCATTATTAAATTTTACATAGTATTTAAAGATCGTTGAATTCTTGACAATTCCTTTTTCCTCCAAAATGTTTCCGATGGAAGTAACTCCAGAGCCTATAGGTATTTCGACTTTCACTGGATTAGTGTTGTCCGGATCGACGGGTTTTAATGCTGAATTCACATAAAGGTATCCACCGATGGCCGTTCCTCCAATAACGATGACAAGACAAAGAATGACAAGACCTACTATTTTTCTAATGACCTTAGCCTCCTCTTGTCTCTCCAGCAGTTTTTTCATAAGCGTTTCTTTTATGTTTTTATTTTTTTCCAAAGCTATATTTCCCCCTTTCGAGCAAAAAAAGGGATATCCGTTGGGCGTAATTCGACATCATCTTCACTATTATACAATATTTTGCACAAAGTGAAACAGGGACCTGCAAAAAGGTAAGTTTTTTGTCCCTTTTTGCGGTCCCTGTTTCGTATGAAAAATTAACGCTTATTCAGCTTCTTCTTCTTCGTCTAAGAAAGTGTTTAACATTTCTTCGATCATGTCCCACTCTTCTTCTGTTTCAATCGGCTTTAATTCGCCTTCTTGGCCTTCGTCTCCCGGAAGGAATGCAGACGCGTGGATTTCGATTTCTTCTTCGTCGTTCTCATCTGCTCCCAGTGGATAATATAGTACATAAGATTTTCCGAATTTATCTGATTCAAACGTGAAAAGAACCTCGCATAATTGTTCATTTCCTTGTTCGTCAACTACTGTAATTTGTTTTTCTCCGTGTTCCATGAACATTCACCTCATTATTTTTGGCTGTCAAGATATCCTTGAAGGATCATCATCGCAGCCATTTTATCAATTACTTTCTTACGTTTCTTCCTACTTACATCGGCTTCTAAAAGGACTCGTTCCGCTGCCATTGTACTTAGTCGCTCATCCCAATATTTAACGGGAAGGGATAATTCCTGATGAATTAACTCTCCATAAGCTTTAGACGCTTCACCCCGGGGACCAATTGAGTTGTTCATATTTTTAGGCAATCCGACTACAACTGTATCCACTTGGTATTCCTCGGCAAGTTCCTTTAATCGGTCGATCCGGAACACACCTTGATCTTCGTCAATCTTAATCGTTTCAATCCCTTGAGCGGTCCAACCAAGCTCATCGCTAATTGCGACTCCCACTGTTTTAGAACCGACGTCTAAACCCATTACGCGCATGTATTATCCCTCTTTGTGCTGTTTCAAATACGATTTGACTAATTCTTCGATGATCTCATCACGTTCTAAACGGCGGATGATATTTCTGGCATCTTGATGTCTAGGAATGTAAGCAGGATCTCCAGATAATAAGTACCCTACGATTTGATTGATCGGGTTGTACCCTTTTTCTTGAAGAGCATCATGAACCTGCAGGAGTACTTCCTTCACGTCATGTTCGAACGGCTCCTCTGAAAAATCAAACCGCATCGTTTTGTCAAAAGAACTCATTTTTAGCACCTCTCTTCAGGCTTGTCTTTTTGACAACCGAATTGTTAATCGTTACCTACATTGTACACCACTTTAACAAGGAGTTAAATGGATTTGACCCATTCTTCTACAAATTGCAGGGCTTCTTCCACTTTTTCCGGGTGTTTACCCCCGGCTTGAGCCATGTCCGGACGGCCACCGCCTCCACCACCACAGCGTGAAGCTACCTCTTTAACAAGTTTTCCAGCATGATATCCTTTTTCGACTAAGTCCTTCGTAACTCCTGCAATGATCGTAACTTTGTCGTCACCAGTTGTTGCCAATACAATAACCCCTGAGCCCAATTTCTGTTTAAGATCATCCATCATTGTACGTAATCCATTGCTATCTCCCACAGCCACCTTCGCGGAAAGAACATTCACCCCGTCAATGACTTTGACTTGATCCGTTAAGCTGCCTGCTTCTATGTTAGACAACTTTGCGGATAATGATTCATTTTCTCTCTGAAGCTCTTTCATTTCAACTAATAAAGAGTCCACTCGGTTGACGACTTCTTTAGGATTCGCTTTAAGTTTGCCTGCTACTTCCTTCAGTTGAGTAACCTGATCATTCAACACTTTGTAAGCATTCTCCGCTGTAACAGCTTCAATCCTTCTCGTACCTGCTCCGATCCCACCTTCTGAAAGAATCTTAAATAACCCGATTTCAGACGTGTTCGAAACATGGCAACCACCACAAAGCTCTAAGCTATACTCTCCAATCGATACAACGCGAACCTCTTCGCCGTATTTTTCTCCGAATAAAGCCATCGCTCCCATCGCTTTTGCCTCTGATAGTGATTTAAGAGCTGTGTTAACTGAAATAGCCTTCCAGACCTTCTCATTGACGATGGTTTCGATTCGCTCAATCTCTTCCTGGGAAACAGAACCGAAATGAGAGAAGTCGAATCGCAGACGGTCTGGTTCCACCAAAGAACCTGCCTGATTGACATGATCTCCAAGGACATCTTTCAATGCCTGATGAAGGATATGCGTCGCCGTGTGGTTCTTCTCCACTTTTGTTCTGGATTCACGGGACACTTTTGCAAGCACCTGTGCATTTTGCTCTAGTGTGCCCTCTTCAACGATGGCAGAATGAAGGTTTTGGCCGTTAGGGGCTTTCTTCACGTTTGTCACAAATACTTTCACGCCCATAGCTTCAATGTATCCTTTATCGCCGATTTGTCCTCCGCTCTCTGCATAGAAAGGTGTCTGGTCCAGAATAAATTGGCATTCCTGTCCTTTATCGACTTTCGGCTGACGTTCATTATCAACCAACAGTTCAAGAATTGTAGCAGTCGTTTCTAATGTGTCATATCCTACAAAGCGACTTTCTACCGTGATGTCACTTAGGATTCCTCCTTGCACTTGCATGCTGCCCACATCCTGGCGAGCCGACCTCGCTCTTTCACGCTGACCTTCCATTTCTCTTTCAAAACCGTCATGATCAACCGTCAATCCTTCTTCTTCTGCATATTCTTCCGTTAATTCAACCGGGAAACCGTACGTATCATACAGACGGAAGACATCTTCACCAGGAATCACTTTATTCCCAGCAGATTTTTGTACCTTGATAATAGAAGAAAGAATAGCCAACCCTTCGTTTAAAGTTTCATGGAAGCGATCCTCTTCATTTTTCACCACTTTTTGAATGAATTCCGCTTTTTGTTTCACTTCCGGGTAGAAATCAACCATGATTTCAGAAACAACCGGAACCAATTCATACATGAACGGACGATTGATTTCAATTTGCTTCGCAAATCGAACCGCACGGCGAAGCAGTCTTCTTAATACATAGCCACGGCCTTCGTTGGAAGGAAGGGCTCCGTCACCGATTGCGAAGGAAACCGTTCTGATATGATCGGCAATGACTTTGAAAGCTACATCGATCTCGCTGTTTTTCCCGTATGACTTACCGGAAATCTCTTCGGTTGCAGAAATGATCGGCATAAATAAATCTGTATCAAAGTTTGTTGGTACTTCTTGTACGACACATGCCATACGTTCAAGTCCCATACCGGTATCAATATTTTTCTTGGGAAGCGGAGTATACGTTCCATCAGGGTTATGATTGAATTGTGAGAACACAAGATTCCATACCTCAAGATAACGATCATTCTCTCCACCAGGATATAATTCAGGGTCTTCAGGACTTTCCCCATATTCCGGTCCGCGATCGTAGAAAATTTCTGTATTCGGGCCGCTTGGACCTTCACCGATATCCCAGAAGTTCCCTTCAATACGAATGATTCGTTCAGCAGGTACGCCTACTTTTTTGTTCCAGATATCAAATGCTTCATGATCTTCAGGGTGAATGGTAACGGAAAGCTTCTCGGGATCAAACCCGATCCATTTTTCATCGGTTAAAAATTCCCATGCCCATTCAATCGCTTCAACTTTAAAATATTCACCAATGGAGAAGTTACCCAGCATTTCAAAAAACGTGTGATGACGTGCTGTTTTCCCTACATTTTCGATGTCATTTGTGCGAATGGACTTTTGAGCATTCACGATTCTTGGATTCTGAGGAATGACACGTCCATCAAAATACTTCTTTAATGTAGCTACTCCACTATTGATCCATAAAAGGGACGGATCTTCATGCGGAACTAATGATGCACTCGGTTCTACACCATGTCCTTTTTCCTGAAAGAAATCTAAAAACTTTTGACGAATTTCTGCGCCTGTTAATTTGTTCATGTAAAACTTCCTCCTTCATTGATTATGTATGGTTAAAAATGAATACAAAAAAGCCCTCATCCCTAAAACAGGGACGAGAGCTAACTCGCGGTACCACCCTGGTTATGAACAAAGAAAGTGCAGGCTTAGAGGCTCGTAGTTCCTTGTTGCCTCTCAGGAAGCCTATTCGCATTTCTCTATTGTTCATCCCTCAAAACACCTTAACGCGGATAGACGGCAGGTTTTACCTGCACTCAGGATTAGCATTCGGTTATCCTTCATCTGGAATCCCTTGCAGCCTGGGGAATCCCTCTCTGATAGATGGACTATAACGTACTCGATCCTTCATTGCTTTCATTTTATACGAATACTTGTATATGTTGGATTATAGAAATATTCACTGTATTTGTCAATGTTGATTCTTATTTTTTCAGTTAATCTCCCCCTGCTGCATGAATGAAATGGGTTCGTCCATGTAAAATCGCTACTTTTACCACAGCTAAAAAAGGCACTGCCACAATCATGCCGATCACACCCCCTACTTCACCACCAATGATAAGGGCAGCCATAATAAACAGTGGATGCATATGAAGGCTTTTTCCGACAATGAGGGGCGATAAGATATTCCCCTCCAGGAATTGGAGAACTACGACCATGATGACGACATATATCATCATATTGACAGAGATCGTACTTGCCACAATGGCAGCTGGAACCGCTCCGATAATCGGTCCGAAATAGGGTATTACATTGGTTACTCCAATGATCAATCCGAGGATCAAGGGATACTTCATACCGATTAACCAGAGTGTTAATGCTGAAAGTCCCCCAATGATCAAACAAACTAAAAGCTGTCCCCGGATATAACCTCCCAGCGATTCATCCACATCCCTTGAAAATGAAATCGCGCTGTTCCTCCATTTTTTAGGGGTAAGCTGCCACAGGAATTTTTTCACTTTCGTAATATCCTTTAATAAATAAAAAGATACAAAGGGAATAATTGCAACAAGCAGAAAGCTGTTCATAAACTTCATCACAGTGGCCAGAACGACTGCGACAAGCCCCGTCAACCAGGCTTCGATCCCGTCAATTCTTTCCTCTAATTGAGATTGTATTCCGTCTGGCCAAGTGGAGGTCTCGCTTTGCACATAGTCCAGCCACCTCTGGTATTGTTTTGTAAAAAGTGGCGCATTCTCTGATAAATCTTTCAGCTGATGTATGATGATCGGAGTCCCCTTATAGACCGCGTACCCTAATCCTCCAAAGAAAAGGATGTAGATGAGCATGATCGCTATTCCTCTATGAATGCCCGCCTCATGGATTTTTTCTACTATTGGATGAAGCAAATAGGCAATGAATCCCCCTATCAGGAAGGGTAGAAGCGAAAAGAACAATACTTCCAGGACCGGATGCCATACAGGCTTTAATAAGTAGAGAATATATAGGAATAAAGCAAGAATAAGAGCTATTGAAAGTCGGTACAACCATTTGGCATAGGGTCTCTTTTCCATTATTAACACCTCCTTCTCTTCTTCCCTAGTGTTGGAATGTAGGAGGGTATTTTATTCATTGGACATAAACAAAAGCATGATGGGAGACTAGGGCATATCTGGAACTAAATCGGTGGGGATGTAAGGAGCGAGAGTCTTTTCGCTGATATATCGGGAATTTCGCTGATAAAACAAAAATTCCGCTGATATCCAAATAGCAGCTGCTTATATCAATAAAGATTTAGTGATTTTTCTTTGTATCTAAGTTCCTTCATATGAAAAACCAGGAAAATAAAAAAAGACTGACCCGAAAGTCAGCCTTTTTAGCTGTTAAAAAAGTTTCTTTACTTGTTTACGAATTCGTTTCATTTGTCTTTGGTTCATCATATTGGATCTTTGTGAATAGATGGAAGCCGCAATTCCTGCTCCAAAACCAACGATGGATGCAAATGTTTTGTTCAAGAAAGACACCTCTTCCTAGCTTAGTCGGCGTTCTTCCTCATCAAACAAGTCGTCTAAGGAGCTCAGTGATCCATCCTCTTCCACTTGATGAGTATGAATGACTCCCTTTGACAAGGAAAGCTCTATATAGCAACCCCAACAATAATATTGGTTGATGCCGATCTTTCCAATATCTTTGCTCTGACAATTTGGACACTTCATCGGTAAGGTTCACCTCTATTACACCAAACCTGGTGTGTATTCCCTACCATCATGACCAATCCGAGCCCGTTTTATACTTGTTCAATGAGAATATCCACCCAAACGATGTTTAATCACCGTTCTTATATAGTGTGGGATATTTTCTTGATTTCATAAGGAGTAACCTTTTCCAAAGCACCCACCTAAATTTACTTATTCGATTTTCAAGATGTTGCCTGCTCACTTACTTCCTTCACATAATCAACCTCAAACCCCAGATCTTCAAGCATTTGGTGATCTGCTGTGCCTTCCTGGCCGGCTGTCGTTAAGTAATCACCAACGAAAATCGAGTTGGCCGGATAAAGTCCAAGTGGCTGTAAACTGCGCAGATTCACTTCCCGTCCCCCTGAAATACGGATCTCTTTAGTCGGGTTGATGAAACGCATTAAACAAAGAACCTTCAAACAATATCTCGGATCGAGGTCGTTTGTTCCTTCAAGAGGTGTACCATCTATAGCATGCAAGAAGTTCACGGGAATGGAGTCGGCATCCAGCACCTTTAAACTGCGGGACATATCAACCACATCCTGCAATGTCTCTTTCATGCCGACTATGATTCCGGAACAGGGAGAAATCCCTTGTGCTTTCGCTTGTTCAACGGTATTCACCCTGTCTTCATAGGTATGGGAAGTGGTGATGTTTTCATGATGGTTCTCTGAAGTATTGATGTTATGGTTATAACGGTCCACCCCTGCTTCCTTTAACCGTTTCGCCTGATCTTCTTTTAATAAGCCTAAACATGCACATACTTTTAAGTTATACTGCTCTTTGATTTCCTTTACTGCCGAAACCACATGATCGACTTCACGATTGCTCGGGCCCCTTCCACTCGCCACAATACAATATGTTCCCACATTTAGCTGATGAGCATTTTGGGCTCCTTTTAATATTGTCTCTTTATCCACCATACGATATTTCTCGATCGGAGCATTTGAAACAATGGACTGTGAACAATAGCCGCAGTTTTCAGGGCATAAACCTGATTTCGTATTGATGATCATATTTAATTTCACTTTGTTTCCATAATAATGTTTTCGAATCAGGTAAGCGCTATGCAATAATTCCAGAAGCTCGTCATCCGGACTTTGTAAAATCGATAAAGCCTCTTCATTTGTGATTTCTTCTCCCTCAATCACTCCAAGTGCCAGTTCCTTCCACGTTTTCATGTGAAATTCCTCCCCTTTTATGCCGCTCTTTTTATATTCTTAAATGTACTCTTTGACAGGACCGATTTCTCAAGGCGATGAGCCATCATTCCAGCACACACGGCTAATATGATATCCTTCGGTAAAGGTACCACCATCCAGGCCCATGCAAGTTTATATGTAAATCCTTCAGGAGCTGCAGCCCAAAGTTTGTACGCTGCATACATCCAGTTCGTACCGACCACATAATTGACAGTCATCCCGACTAGAGCCGCGAAAATGTAGACCTTGATTCCTTTATGTTTTTCTACGATTTTACCTGTAATGTATGCTGTAAGAATAAACGAAACGATAAATCCGAATGTCGGGCTCACAATAGAGGATAATCCTGCTCCAAATCGTGCAAATACCGGAACACCCACGAGTCCCACCAGTGCGTACACTGTCATGGAAATGGCCCCGACCCTGCTTCCAAGAATCGCTCCAGCTAAAATGGCGAAGAACGTTTGTAACGTAATGGGAACACCGCCCACTACCATAAAAGGTACGAATGTCGTGATGTTGGCACCTATCGCCATAAGTGCAACAAACATCCCTGCCAGTGTAAGATCGATTGTCCTTAATTTTCTGTTCATCTGTCTTCCCCCATCTGTCTTTTTTCTACAAGATAAGGATATCGCTTTCTTTAAATATATGTCAACTTTATTTTGTTTTAAGTTAACAATTATCATGATCATTAATGGCAATAACCAATAGAAAAAGGTCAACGAAGGAATAATTTCTACAGGAGAAATATTCATTCGTTGACCTTATGCTTTCATGAAATCATAGGGACTGATGCCTTCCATTCCAATCATTGGATCCTCATTCAGCAAGATTTCTTCAATGGGTAAACCTTCTTCAGGAGAAACTGCCGTGTTTTCTGCAGCGGTTAAACCGTTCAGTTTCTCGCTTAGGGTCGTTTTGCGGAGAAAATCATCTTCCCTCTCTACTCCAAGGGTAAAAGCATCAAGCTCCCCACAAAGAATGAGGAATTGCTTGCTCCTGGTAATGGCAGTGTAAAGAAGATTTCTTCTCAGCATCCGATAATAGCTTTTCACGACAGGTAAGATCACAATGGGAAACTCACTTCCTTGTGACTTATGGATCGAGCAGCAATACGCATGGGTAATTTGCATGAGATCTTGCCTCGTATAGGTGACCTCATTTCCCTCATATGAAACAATGATCATATCTTGCTTCTCGGTGTTTTCCTTCGCATAAAAGATCGAGACGATTTCACCGATATCCCCGTTGAAAACATTGTTTTCAGGTTGATTGACAAGTTGAAGAACCTTATCCCCAATACGATATTTCACATCTCCAAAGGCGATCTCTTTCCGGGTACCGTCATTGCTATTGAAAATTTCCTGAAGAAGCTCATTCAATCGGTCGATACCTGCAGGGCCTCGATACATAGGAGCTAGGACCTGTATATCCTTTGGGGAGTACCCTTTTTTCTTCGCGTTCTCAACGACTTTTTGAACGACTTCGGATATTTGATTGGTTCTGCATGGGAAGAAGGATCGATCCTTTTGCTGTTTGGTCAGGTCTTGAGGTACCTGTCCCCTTTTCATATAATGAGCAAGTTCAATAATGGAGGAGCCCTCTTCCTGTCTATAAATATCCGTTAACCTGACTGTTGGCA
Source organism: Rossellomorea sp. y25 (assembly GCF_038049935.1). Classification (NCBI taxonomy): domain Bacteria; kingdom Bacillati; phylum Bacillota; class Bacilli; order Caryophanales; family Bacillaceae; genus Rossellomorea; species Rossellomorea sp. y25. The sequence goes on from NZ_CP145886.1 coordinate 3,123,276, forward strand.
CCACTTCCGATTTCAATAGGTCCTTTAGTACCTGGCCAGGACCGACAGACGGTAATTGATCCTCATCCCCGACAAGTATCACTTGAATATCCTCAGGCAGGGCCTTCAATAATTGATGGGCAAGCCACGTGTCGACCATGGACACTTCATCCACAATTAACAACTTTCCTTCAATCGCCCGTTCTTCATCACTCTTAAATCCTTCTTGACCGTTCCAGCCTAAAAGTCGGTGAATCGTCATGGCAGGGAGGCCCGTGGATTCTGTCATGCGCTTTGCCGCTCGACCAGTCGGGGCTGTCAGTAAGACAGGAAAGGGTTCATCCTTGTAATCCTTGGGATCCAAGGAGCAGCCATGGAGATCCGCAAACAGCTCCACAATCCCCTGAATGACGGTCGTCTTACCGGTTCCGGGTCCTCCGGTTAACAGAAGCATGGGGGACATCAACGCTGTTTCGATGGCTTCTTTTTGTGAAGGTGCGTATTGAACTCCCAGTCGGTCCTCCAGTGCTCCAAGTGATAGAAGAAATTCGGATTGAGGAAATTGATCTTTATATTGGGTTTGAGACAAAATCTTTTCAATGTTTGTCACGATTCCTTTTTCCGAGAAGTAAAGAGAAGGAACATATACCTTTGTGCCTTCTCCAATGACTTTACCCTCTTCCTCCAAGGAAACCAGTTGACTGGATATTTCAGTGTAATCGACCTTTTCGGGCTGACTTTTCTCAAGCAGCTCCTTCACCGTAACAATGAGTTCTTCTGCTTCGAGATACACATGGCCCTGCTTCACACATGTTTGCTCAAGGGTGTATAAACAGCCTGCTTTGATCCGGTCGGGATGACTGCCTGTCAACCCGATCTTAGAACCAATCTCATCGGCCCGGGTAAAGCCGATTCCTTCAATATCTTCCACAAGCTTATAAGGATTATTTTGAATGATATCAAGTGCCTGCTCTTTATAGGCTTGATAGACCTTCATGGAAATTTGGGGGCCAAATCCCAGGTCATTCAGCATGATCATGACCCGCTCCAAGCCTTGATGCTCGGAAAGCGTATCATAAATACTTTTCGCCTTTTCCTTTGGAAGCTTTGGAATTTCATCCAGCAGGCTCGGATTTTCGAGTATTTTGGTTATGGCGTTTTCCCCGATATGCTCCACTATCTTCTCAGCTGTTTTCTTCCCGATTCCTTTAAATAAATCACTTGATAAATAATGGACGACACCTTGTGTGGTTTGTGGGATTTCTTTCTTGAAATGCTTTGCATGAAACTGCATGCCAAACTTTGGGTGATCTTGAAACCTCCCATAAAACACGTAGGTCTCATCTTCATGAATCTTAGGAAAATTCCCGGTTACGACCGCTTCTTTGTCTTCATAAGTATCATTCGTTTCGTCCACCCGGATCCGGACGACGGTATAGAGATTTTCCTCATTATGAAAAATCGTGACAAGATGCCTTCCTTTTATATAGATTTCTTCCTCACCAAACAGCTTTAAAGAATCTTGCTGGCTCAAATCAGTGAACCCCCTAACTATTCACTTTGTTCATTTTTCAGCTTTTCGATCATCTTGATGCCATAACCCGCCAGCATATGATCTGGTTGAACTTCGATTGCTTTGTTGAAATACATCAGTGCCGTGTTTGCATCATCCTTATGACCTGCAAAGGCAACCCCTAAGTTGTAGTAAGCATCTGCGTGAGTTGGATCTGCTTCCACTACTTGAGATAATTGCGCAATCGCTTCTTCGTATGCTTCAACCTTCGCTAAGCATAGACCTAACTGGAAGCGCGCCTCTGTATCCTCTTCATTCAGTTCGACACTTCGTTGCAAGTAAGGAAGAGCCAGTCTCGGCTGCTCTAATTGGAACAGGCTGACTCCGAGCATAAAGTAGACATCGGCATTCTCCATTCCCTTTGAAACAGCTTTTTCAAATTGATCCTTTGCTTCATCAAAGTTATTCTCGTTAAAGTACAGGTTCCCCAGGGAATAATAGGCTGCCCCTGCATTCTCATCGATTGAGATTGCACGTTCAAAAAATTTCTTCGCCTTTTCGTTGTCTCCAACCGACATGAGTACGTTCCCAAAATTTATATACCCTACCGGATCCTTTGGATTTACTTCAATGGCTTCTGTAAAAAGTTTGACAGCCTCTTCTACTTTTCCTTCTTGCAATAACTCAATTCCTTTTAAATTCTTATCCAATTCAAACACCTCTATATTTTCTTTATTTATGTATGCAAGCTGAGTAATGATTTTCTCACTTATCGTTACTAGTATAACATACGGGACTTTCAATTTCGGTATCGATCAATGATGAAAAAAGGACTGAGAGAGGAGAGTTTGCACATCTCTTCTTCTCAGTCCTTTGGTCAGTGTTACCCTACATAGGTAAGTTTTTTCTCATCTTTGTAAATGGTATCGATCGTTCCTCCACCCAGACACTCATCACCATTGTAGAAAACAACCGCTTGTCCTGGTGTGACAGCACGGATGGGCTCGTCAAAGATGACTTTCACCTTACCATCTTCTAAAGGAATGACCGTTACGTTGTTATCATCCTGACGGTAACGGAATTTTGCCGTGCAGGCGAATTCAGCCGGTTTCTCACCATTCGAGGTCCAGTGAACATCCGTTGCGAGAATGGAATCTGAATAAAGGGCGGGATGCTCAAAGCTTTGACCTACATAGAGCACGTTTCTTTCAAGGTCCTTCCCGATGGCGAACCAAGGCTCTCCGGCCCCACCTATACCCAGTCCATGGCGTTGGCCAATCGTATAGTACATCAATCCATCGTGTTTTCCCATCACTTTACCGTCTAATGTTTCCATCGTTCCTGGTTGGGCAGGTAAATAGTTGCTCAAGAAATCTTTGAAGTTGCGTTCACCGATGAAGCAAATCCCCGTACTGTCTTTCTTGGCAGCAGTCGCAAGGCCCGCTTCCTTAGCAATTTCCCTAACCTTTTTCTTGTCGATGCCGCCTAGGGGGAACATCACTTTTTCAAGTTGCTCCTGCCCTAACTGATTGAGGAAGTACGTTTGATCCTTATTGTTGTCGACACCGCGGAGCATCTTGTATTCTCCATCACGGTATTCAACCTGTGCATAGTGGCCGGTTGCCAGATAATCTGCACCAAGTTTCAGTGCATGATCAAGGAATGCTTTGAACTTAATTTCTTTATTACACATCACATCCGGGTTTGGTGTTCTTCCAGCTTTATATTCGTCAAGGAAATACGTAAACACTTTATCCCAGTATTGTTTTTCAAAATTCACAGCGTAGTAAGGAATACCAATTTGGTTACATACTCGAATCACATCGTTGTAATCTTCAGTTGCCGTACATACTCCGTTTTCATCGGTATCATCCCAGTTTTTCATGAAAATCCCGATGACTTCGTAGCCTTGCTGCTTTAATAATAATGCGGCTACGGAAGAATCCACTCCACCAGACATTCCAACGACTACTCTCGTATCCTTTGGTTCTTTTTTCACTAACGCCACCTCCTTATTCCTTCATTCGTCCAATTGAGACGAACATATTAAGATGTTAGACGTTTTACAATTTTTGCGACTTCATGGGCAGTCCAGACAATTTGTTCCTTCGTATTGCCCTGACCAAAGCTGAAACGAATGGAGTTCCTTGTATTCTCAGACTGACTTCCAAACATCGCGACTAGTACATGCGAAGGCTCTATAGATCCAGCTGTGCAAGCAGAACCGCTTGATACAGCAATACCTGACATATCTAAATTCACCAGCATAGACTCAACATCCGTGCCAGGAAAGCTTAAGTTTAGCACATGGGGTAATCCATACTCAAGAGATCCGTTCTCCTCAAAGGCAATGTCTGCGCCGGCTAAGGTTTCTTTCAGTAAGACCTTGAAACCAGAGTACTTGGAAATTTTCTCTTCTATCGCATTTTGAGCAATTTCTACTGCCTTTCCCAGTCCAACAATGGCTGGGACGTTTTCTGTACCGGCACGGCGTTTTCTTTCCTGCTCTCCGCCGTATAATCCAGGCTGCAGATCCATGTTTTTGTGTAAATAAAGGAATCCGATCCCTTTCGGACCATTGATCTTATGGCCTGAAACTGAAAGCAAATCAACCCCGAGCTCTTTCACATCGATTTCTGTTAATCCGAAAGCTTGTACAGCATCAGTATGAAAATAAGCTTGATGATCCTGCAGAAGTTTTCCAATCTCTTTAATCGGCTGGATCGTCCCCACCTCATTATTCCCAAACATGATCGTAACGAGGATCGTATCGTCGCGAAGTTCCTTTTGCAGTTCCTCCACCGATATCCTGCCTTTACGATCTACTGGCAGGTACGTCACCTCAAACCCTTTGGACTCTAAGAATTTACATGCATGTAAAACAGCATGATGCTCTGTTTGTGTGGTTATGATGTGATTCCCTTTACCTTTATTCGCTTCGGCTGAACCGATAATGGCTAAATTATCCGCTTCCGTTCCACCGCTTGTAAAAATGATTTCATTGTAATCTGCATGGATACTTTGAGCAATGATGGTTCGTGCATGATCGACAAGATGACGTGATGCACGGCCAAACGAATGAATGCTCGATGGATTACCAAAGGTCTCCCTCATCACTGAAGTCATTTCTTCAATCACTTCAGGATGCATGGGGGACGTTGCAGCATGATCCAAATACACTCTTTCCATTATAGTAACCTCCTAGATATAGAACATGTATGCATCTGATTCACCATCATCAGAATGACTGGCTAAATCTTCTATCGTTGTATTGTCGAGCACTTCTTTCACGGCATCACGAATGCGGATCCAAAGCTCACGTTTTGCCGGTTCTTCATCTTCAATCCCTTCGACGGGACTGATAGGCCCTTCAAGGATCCGGATAATATCCCCAGCTGTAATTTCAGATGGCTCATGTCCTAAGACATACCCGCCGTATGCTCCCCGGATGCTTCTTACAAGTCCTCCGTTACGCAGGGGAGCCACCAGCTGCTCAAGATAATGTTCCGAGAGCTCATGCTGCTGCGCGATCGTTTTAAGTGAAGTCGGACCTTCACCATGGCGTTTTGCTAATTCAATCATAATCGTTAAACCGTATCGGCCTTTAGTAGATATCTTCATGTCCAGCACCTCTAATATATTTAATAACGTTACAATCATAAATGAGTCGTATCTTTCTTCTATATTGACTTTTGTTATTATAGCATATCCTTCCTCTCACTGTGAAAAGGGCGTCTTCATTCACTTCCCTCCTTTTTCCCAGCCACAATATTTCCTTATGAGAACCTCCTATGATAAAGTGAATCTAACTAGAACGTCAGTTTGGAGAGATGTTTCATGTCGATTAAACCACTTGCCTTTAAGATGAGACCCAGAACCATTGATGAGATCATCGGACAGCAGCATTTAGTTGGAGAAGGAAAGATCATAGACAGGATGGTAAAAGCAAAACAGCTTTCTTCCATGATCTTATATGGTCCACCCGGGATTGGAAAAACGTCCATCGCGAGCGCCATTGCCGGAAGTACGAAATACCGGTTTAAGACCCTGAATGCCGTAACCAATAATAAAAAAGATATTCAAATCGTAGCGGAAGAAGCCAAAATGTCGGGAAAAGTAATTCTTCTATTAGATGAGGTTCATCGCTTGGATAAAGGAAAGCAGGATTTTCTCCTTCCTTATTTAGAGAACGGGATGATCACCCTAATTGGGGCAACAACAAGCAATCCCTATCATGCGATCAATCCAGCCATACGAAGCAGATGCCAAATTTTTGAACTAAAGCCCCTTTCCATTGATGAAATGAAAGTCGCCTTGAATCGAGCCATTGAAGATAGAGAACGTGGATTAGGGGAGTATTCACTTGATGTGACCGACGAAGCGATTGAACATTTTGCGAGCAGCAGCTTCGGGGATGTCAGAAGTTCCTTGAATGCTTTGGAATTGGCGGTTCTGTCCACTTCACCGGATGAGGACGGGGTCATTCGCATCGATGTAAGCATTGCGGAAGAATGCCTTCAAAAGAAAAGCTTTTCTCACGATAAAGATGGAGATGCCCATTATGATGTCGTAAGTGCCTTTCAGAAGTCGATTCGTGGAAGTGACGTGAATGCCGCTCTTCACTATTTAGGCAGACTCGTTGAAGCCGGGGATCTTCCAAGCATCGCCCGCAGACTATTGGTGATTGCCTATGAAGATATCGGCCTTGCCAATCCTCAAGCAGGACCAAGAACATTGGCGGCAGTCGAAACTGCTGAGAAAATCGGATTTCCAGAAGCGAGAATCCCGTTAGCCAACGCAATCATCGAACTTTGTCTCTCACCTAAATCGAACTCGGCGATCACGGCCATCGACCTGGCACTCGGTGATATCCGTAAAGGAAAAAGCGGCGAGGTTCCGGATCACTTAAAAGATGCTCACTATCAAGGCGCCAAAGAACTTGGAAGAGGAATCGAATACAAGTATCCACACAGCTATGAATCAGGATGGGTACCGCAAACCTATTTACCTGACAAATTAAAAAATGCTAACTACTATACTCCAAAATCGACTGGGAAATTTGAACAGGCGATTGCCCAGGTGTATGAAAAGATTAATAAGCAGATGAAATAACAAAGCCGGAGGCGGCTCGTTGTGGCCCAAAACTGGCATTTCTCTATCAAAACCTGCTGAAAGGACGATCCTTTTTGGCAGGTTTTTGTTTTTTGGACTGCTTTCCCATCCATTTATAGGGATTGACGGGTGGTATTAAGGGGTAATTCCGGTTGTTGTGCCACTTTCACCAAAACTTGTGCCAGATTTGTAGTTTGTTGTGCCACTTTCACCAGAACTTGTGCCAGATTCACGTTTTGTTGTTCCAAATTGTGAACAACCTCCTAAGATAGACTTTTGACTTATCCAATCATGTAAAAAACAGCCATCCTAGTTTACCTTTTCAAAAAATTTCTACTGTTGATACCCATATCTCCTCACCCCATCATACATTAGTAAAAAAGCCTGGAGGTGTATGGATTGATTATCATTGAAAATGGATTGTCAAGTAATGGGTTGCAGAATCTATCACCTGTAGAAAAAAGCATCGTTAAAGCGCTGGAAAGCAGTCCTACGGAGTATCGTTACCGTAATTTAGGCGAGCTCATATTTGAGTTGAAGATGCGGGAACGATTCATTGCCAATGCAAGGAGCATGGATGAGGGTGACGCCAAATTCGCTGCTTTTGAACATTCCTATTTCAACTCTGCCTTTTGGATCAAGACTCCATATGGATATAGGCTTCGCGACTCGAAGCTTCCATCAGAGGCCATTGAAGATATATTCACAAATAGCTCTGCCTATAGCTTCGAATGTGTCACCAGCATTGTCCTCATTTACTATAAATCAATCCTTGATACGATCAGGACTTCTTATTTCAATCAGCTGTTCTCCCCCCTTTTAGTGTGGGGTCACAATTATGACGATGATATGAGCATGGTCACCTATGAAGGCGTGGACTATATTCCAGGGGATGTTTATTATTTCTCTAACCCTGATTATGACGATCCGATATGGATGGGGGAAAATTCTGTGTTTTTAGAAGAGGATCAGTATTTTGGTCACGGAGTGGGAATCATGACTCATGATGAAATGATAGAAGCTTTAAATACTCTTCGAAAAAAAGATGCAACCGAATCAGCCTTTCTCCTTCAACAAGTCACCCGTTTGAAGTTCTCAGATTTATACCGGTATGCATAAAAGTGACGAACTGTGATGAGTCCGTCACTTTTTGTTGCTTTTTAGTTGTCCAGCTACGGCGGCTAGACCCTCGAGGGCATAAGTCAAACTTCCCAAAAAGGCAAAGGACGCCTTTCCGGGATGTTCGCCTTATGCTTGTCGGGTCTGACCAAGCCGCCTCCGCTTTTCTATGCCGCTACATCCCTCTTATTAAAGACGATGAAGGCCAGCAGCTGGAAGATGATGAAGTAGATGATGAGCATGGTGATCGAGAAGCCCATGGTCATGCCGTCCACTAGCGGTGGTGTGAAACCTGTATATTGAGTCAGATCTGTGTTCGCGAACAGACTGAATTTTGCCCAGTCGAATCGAAGAGCGAGCAGGCTCGTTGCATTGGCTCCCACAAATAATAGAAACAGGGAAATCCCGATAGCCAGTGAGCTGCTTCTGAATACGGTCGAAATCATGAATGCCATCGTAGCCATCATCACGACATCGATGGTTTTCAATAAATATGTTTTAATCAGGTACCCGACAATATTTTGTTCGACTACCTTTCCATCCACATACGCCAAATGAGTTGATTGATCTGTTCCGCCAAATAATAGAAGGCCGATCAGGAATGATACAACGAATAATACAAGTAGCATACTCATTCCGAATAAAATGACGGTGAAATATTTAGATAACAGGATTTTAGTCCTGGAAATAGGGCGGATGAGCAAAAGCTTGATAGTGCCCCAGCTGAACTCACTTGCCACAACTCCCGCTGCCACGATGATGGCAAACAGACCTACAACAAGAACGGAGAATGCATTCGTTTCTACAAACGTCCAAACGGTTTCTTTCACTTTAGGCTGAATGTCGTTTTCAATTCGATATTCATTAATAGCAATCCTTCTTTCGGTGTCTTTCACGATAAACTTATTCATACTTGGATTTTCAGATAACATTTGCTTATCTGCTTCCACTTGTCCTGTCAGTTCCTGCTTCCAGTTTTCCGATTCCTTTGCTTTTCCGTCATCATACTTGGTGAAAGCAGCCGTAACACCAATAATAAGAATAAGTAATCCGAGCATTACATACGTTCCGACCCGCTTGAATATTTTTGTCCATTCATTTCTGATAAGACTAAGCATGCACGACCTCTCCTTTATCATTCGTAATTTCTAAGAATCTGTCTTCTAATGTTTTGGCAATTGGCATAACGCTATAAATTTGAACATCTGCTTCCACTAGAGCGCGAATGACATTCGGGACTTGCTCTTTTGTTAGAGCTACCTGAACTTCCGAACCCTTGGCTTCATATTTAATTGCTGGATCAAATAATTTCAGTACAGCTTGGATTTTTTCAGCATCATTTACCTCAAAATGATAAACCTGCTCTGACCCCTCTACAAAATCACGCACCTGCTGCACATCCACAAGCTTTCCGGATTGGATGATCCCGATACGATCACACATCATTTCCATTTCAGATAATAAGTGACTCGATACGATAACCGCCATACCCTCTTCCTGGGCAAGCTTTCTGATATACGCACGAATTTCGCGGATACCGGCAGGATCCAGTCCATTTGTAGGCTCATCGAGTATGAGGAGCTTTGGTTTATGGAGCAGGCATTGCGCCAGACCCAAGCGCTGTCTCATTCCAAGTGAATAAGTTTTCACTTTATCATTGATGCGGTCTGTTAAACCGACAAGTTCGATGACTTCCTTCATTCTTTCTTCGGTGATTCCATTTTGCATGCGGGCAAAATGTTTTAAGTTTTGATATCCCGACATGAACTTATAGAGCTCCGGGTTTTCAACGATGGCACCAACATCCTTAATGGCACCTTCGAAATCTTTTTTGATGCTCTTCCCAGAAATCAGGACGTCTCCTTTTGAAATATTCATTAGTCCTACTATCATTCGGATCGTCGTCGTTTTTCCTGCTCCATTAGGTCCCAGAAAACCGAATACTTCCCCTTCATACACATCAAAGGATAAATTATCGATAATGGTCTTGCCTTTAATGACTTTTGAGACACCCTGTAATTGCACAACCGTCTTCATCACTTCATCTTCCCTTCTTTTTTCGTTGTTTGTTTCAACCACTGCAGGACTGACAATCCTTCTATTTCTCTAAGCTCTTCTACCTGACAGTGCCCTTTAATTTCTCCATCATTGATAATGAACGCTTCATCAAGTATCCCTTCAATTTCATCGATTTCATGGGTTGCTATGATCACTGTCTGATTCCCGAAATCGATATAGGATAAGAGACCTTTCACGATGGAGTCCCTTACCATGGGATCCAAACCTGAAAATGGTTCATCCAGGAGCAGGACCTCCGTATTTCGGGACAGGGCAAGAACAAGCTTCAGTCTGCCGCGATTTCCTTTCGATAAATGCTTGATCTTCTTCTTGCTATCCAGCTCCATAAATCCCACTAACTCATGAGCACGGGTCAAGTCAAAGTCTGAGAATTGAGAGGCGTAAAACCGGATCATCCCATCAACGGTAAATGCTTCGTAAAACATATCCAATTCAGTAAGATACGCCACTTCACTTGCTTGTTTCCGGGTAACAGGCTTGCCGTTCATGGTCACAGTACCTGCACTCGGAAGAACTAAACCTGCGATCATCTTCAAAGTGGTCGATTTTCCGCTGCCGTTCGGACCTAAAAGACCATAAATCTTACCCTTTTCAAATTGAAACGACGTATTCTTTAAGGCCATTTCATTTCCATATTTTTTGGTTACACCTTCAAATTTCACAACCATCTCTATTCCTCCCCTCTTTGGGCAAGGTATCTCTCGACGCCATTTATCATTTGTTCTTTTGTTAATCCCAGTTCTTTCATATTCTTAATGAACGATTCAATCACTTCCTGTTGGACCTTTTCATTCAAAACTGAAAGAACCTCTTCCTTTTCCGTTACAAATGTTCCCTGCCCTCTCCTCGTCTCCACAATTTCCATCCTTTCTAATTCGCTGTACGTACGTTGAATGGTATTTGGATTCACCCCGGATTGAACGGCCATTTCCCGGACAGAGGGCAGTTTGTCACCCGGAGTTAATTCTTTTCTTACAATCTCACGTATGATTCGATCAGCTATTTGAAGGTATATCGGCTTGGAAGCTGTATATTCCTCTGTCATGTATTACACCTCAACCTTACGATCTAATAACCAGCATGAAATGATAAATACGACTATCATGACTATTCCCTCGAATACAAACGGCAGCAAGGGCAGCGGGATCATTTCAGGATCAAAACCGGCCTTCGCCTGATTGGAACCAACCGAGAAAAAGACGCCCGAACTCACTTCAACAGTAAAAGTATCGAAGAGTAATCTTTCCACCCATTTAATGCTCATAAGAAATGCGACAATACTTTGATACACAATGATAAAACCAGCTACAAAAATCCATCGTATACTCTTGATGGATGGATACTTTGAAAGAGAGTGGTAGAAGGTCCATAAGAAAATCGTCCATCCGGATATATACAGGCCCACCACCGTTACGCCTAAATTAAAGAAGATGCCTTCTTTAATCGGCCAATAGGAGAAAAGAGAGGCTTCCGGATACATGAGCATGGAGATGATCCCCAGGCCATCCACTAACAGTAGTGACAAAGTGGAGTAAATAAATGCAATAATCAACTTGGGCAACAAGAGCATAAACCCGTTATAGGGACTGTGAAGCCAGAGCTGTGTTTTCCCTTCCAGACGAAGCATGGAGCATACGATGCCCGGAAGAAAGGCAAAATGAAATACACCGATCATGATGAGAAAGATTTGAACAATCGTTGGCTCTTTGACGAAATTCCCGATCACCAATCCAATAATGTAAATCAGAAAAATAATCGCTAACCAGCCAAAAAACCAAACCTTAGAGGTTTTAAAGTCTTTCCAAAGAAGACCTGTAAAAGCGTTCATACGTGCACTCCTTTTAACGTGTCATGGTGTTCTAGTTAGATAGTACACTATGACACATTAAACAGTCAATCCTTTTTTAACCCAATTAATGGAATTAGTTTTCAAGAATGTGTACAGCTGGCTAAGAGGAGGCTTGAAGTTGGATAGAAAATTCGCCGTACTGCTTAAAGTATAGAAAAAGGACTGAATCCATTTTAGATTCAGTCCTTTTTCTGGGCATTATTTGTCTTTTACTCTTTTAATTTCAATATGCTTTAACAGCTGGTTCATCACATGACTGGCTGCAATCAAACCTGCAACCGATGGAACAAACGCATTGGAAGACGGAGGAAGTTGCGCTTTACGAATCTTTGCATCATCTTTTCCTACTTCTTTTCGAATATCTTCACGGATGACAATCGGACTTTCATCAGAGAAGACAACGGTTACGCCTTTTTTAATTCCTTCTTTTTTCAGGCGGGTACGAATCACCTTGGCAATTGGATCCGTATGCGTTTTACTGATATCCGCAATTTTAAAGCGTGTGGGATCGGTTTTATTCGCCGCTCCCATGCTCGCGATTAGAGGAATATCTCGTTTTATGCACTCTTTCATTAAGTGAATTTTATAGGAAATCGTATCAGAAGCATCGATCACATAATCCAATCCCTGATTGAAAAATTCCTCGTATGTTTCCTCCGTGTAGAACATCTTTAAAGCAATGACTTCACAGTCTGGATTAATATCCTTAATGCGGTCCCTCATCAGATCGACCTTTGGCTGACCCACTGTAGAGAGCAATGCATGGACTTGACGATTGACGTTGGTGATATCCACATCATCTTTATCCACTAACACAAGACGGCCTACACCCGATCTGGCTAAAGCCTCAGCTGCAAAGGATCCCACTCCCCCGATTCCCAATACTGCCACCGTACTATTTTTAAGGGTTTGAAGTCCTTCTTTACCGATCGCTAGTTCATTTCGTGAAAACTGGTGTAGCAAAATAATCAACTCCATTATAAGTATTCAACTAGGTTTATACTGAATTAGAATAAAGGATATAGGACCGAAAATCAATATGAAATGTTGTCCCTCTCCCTTCGTTTACCCCATTAAGAGAAGATTTAGTCCCAACAAAAAAGCCAGGCCTCTATTCAGCCTGACTTTTCATTCTATAAGATCTTCGTTAAACTATCATGTTTGGATGAGTCCCAATCGTGCCGCCGCCATCATTTCCTTCGTTTTGAACCCGCTCTCGGCAGGTGGGTGCTTTATTCCACTATTTGTTAGTCCCCGGCACGGGGCATGAACGCCTAGCAGAAACGTCAAGCTCCCAAAGTTTGAAGTGTTCGGTCAAAACTGTTAGGTAAAAACGTCGCACACATCAGGACTCGTTTGTGATTGTTTAAATAATATCATATCACCATGATGTTTTCAATGAATGACCCCCGGAATTTAATTACATTATTCTACATCGAGCGACAAAGATAACTCTTTTAATTGAGCTTCACTTACTCCACCAGGAGCGTCCGTCAGTACACAGCTTGCACTTGCCGTTTTCGGGAAGGCAATCGTATCACGAAGATTCGTGCGACCTGCAAGTAGCATCACTAAACGGTCAAGCCCAAGGGCGATTCCGCCATGTGGAGGTGTTCCATATTCAAAGGCTTCCAAAAGGAAACCAAACTGTTTTTCCGCTTCTTCCTTGGAGAATCCAAGTACGCTGAACATTTTTTCTTGAATGTCACGCTCGTAAATACGAAGAGAACCTCCGCCCAGCTCATATCCATTTAATACAAGGTCATAAGCTTCTGCACGAACAGCACCGGGATCTGTTTCAAGCAGTTCCAGGTCTTCTCTCACTGGCATAGTGAACGGGTGATGAGCGGCATAATAGCGGTTCTCACCTTCATCAAACTCAAGTAATGGCCAGTCTGTCACCCATAGGAAATTGAATTTCGTTTCATCAATCAATCCCAATTCTTTTCCTAATTTCAGACGAAGGGCACCCAGGGCATCCGCTACTACTGTCTTTTTGTCAGCGACAAACAGTAACAAGTCTCCTGCTTCTGCATGGGCTGAAACAGAAATTTGTGCAGCATCTTCTTCTGTCACGAATTTGGAGATAGGTCCTTTTAAGCCTTCCTCTTCTACTTTTAACCAGGCGAGACCTTTTGCACCATAAACGGAAACAAATTCTGTCAACGCATCAATGTCTTTACGGGAATACCCGGAAGCTCCGCCTTTTACATTGATTAATTTCACTTGACCACCATTTGAGACCGCACCGGAGAATACTTTAAACCCTGAATCCTTCACGATTTCTGATACATCGACCAGTTCCATTCCAAAGCGTGTGTCCGGTTTGTCTGAACCATATCGGCTCATAGCATCATCATACGACATTCTAGGGAATGGAATTTGAACGTCTAAGCCTTTCACATCGTTCATCAGCTTGTTCATCATACTCTCTACCAGGGAGATGATTTGCTCTTTATCCATAAAGCTCATTTCCATGTCAATCTGAGTGAATTCAGGTTGACGGTCTGCACGAAGGTCCTCATCACGGAAACAACGGGCAATTTGATAATAACGGTCAAACCCGGATACCATCAACAATTGCTTGAAAATTTGCGGTGACTGAGGAAGCGCGTAAAATTCACCTTGATGTACACGGCTTGGTACCAAATAGTCACGGGCACCTTCTGGCGTACTCTTTGTTAAAATCGGCGTTTCCACATCCAGAAATCCGTTATCGTTTAAGAAACTACGGAATGAAGTAGTAACATTATGGCGCATCTTAAATGTTTCCATCATCGCTGGACGACGAAGATCTACATAACGGTATTTCAAGCGAACATCTTCAGACACTTCCATTTGATCATCAATCATGAATGGAGGGGTCTTGGCTTCATTTATGATTTGAACCTCTTCTGCGTGAATTTCCACTTTTCCTGTTTTCAGGTTGGGGTTCACCGTTCCTTCTCCTCTTGCTACGACAGTTCCCGTCACACTTAATACATACTCATTACGAATTTTTTCCGCAAGAGCCAGAGCGTCTTCTGATAAATCGGGATTAAACACGACTTGAACAATGCCCTCTCTATCACGAAGGTCGATAAAGATTAATCCACCTAAGTCCCTTCTCTTTTGAACCCAGCCTTTTAAGGTGATTTTTTCACCTGTGTATGATTCCGTTATCTCTCCGCAATACGCCGTTCTTTTTGTCATCATATTCTCCTCCTTGTCAAATCCAGGTGCTTATTTACCGAGTTTGTTCTTTACATTTTCTACGAAATGATCAAGACTTATTTCTTCCTGCTCACCAGTAGACATATCTTTAAGATTGATTTTATTTTCTAGTATTTCGTTATCGCCAATGACGGCTACATATTTCGCTTCATAACGGTCAGCTGCCTTAAATTGACCTTTCACCTTGCGATCCAGGTAATCCTTCTCTGAAGAAATTCCCACTTGTCTTAAGTTGTGAAGGAGTTTAACAGCATAATCTTTTGCTTCTTCTCCCAGTGAAACAATAAAGCAATCCACACCTTGCTCGATTGGAAGTTCAACGTTTTCAGCTTCCAGAGCGGAAAGAAGTCTTTCGATACTGAAGGCAAAACCGATTCCAGGGGTTTCAGGACCACCGATCATTTCCACCAGTCCATTGTAACGCCCTCCACCACAAAGGGTCGTGATGGCTCCAAAGCCTTCTGCGTCACTCATGATTTCAAAGGCAGTGTGATTATAATAATCAAGGCCGCGAACAAGCGTCGGATCGACTACGAATTCAACATCCATCCCGGTTAAGTGGGATTGGACCTTTTCGAAATAGGCTTTCGATTCATCATTTAAGTAATCGAGAATCGATGGTGCCGTAGCCATTAATTCATGATCGCGGTCTTTTTTACAATCCAGGATACGTAGTGGATTCTTCTCTAAACGATTTTGACAATCTCCACAGAATTCATCGATTCTTGGTTTAAAGTGATTGATCAGCGCTTCTCTGTGAGCGTTTCGGCTACCCGCATCTCCAAGACTATTAATGACTAACTTTAATTGAGTCAGTCCCAGTTTCTTGTAAATCCCCATCGCTAATGAAATCACTTCCGCATCAATCGCCGGGTCTTCACTTCCTAATGCCTCAACCCCGAACTGGACAAATTGACGGTACCGGCCGGCCTGTGGTCTTTCATACCTGAACATAGGTCCGGAGTAAAAGAGCTTTGTTGGTTGATTCGGATGACCGAACATCTTATTGCCTACGAAGGATCGAACAACAGAAGCGGTGCCTTCAGGTCGCAGTGCCAAGCTTCTGCCTCCACGGTCTTCAAACATATACATTTCTTTCTGTACGATATCCGTTGTATCTCCTACACCTCGGGTAAATAGTTCGCTCGCCTCGAAGATAGGGGTGCGGATTTCTTTATACTGATAGGCGTGACAAAGATTCTTTGCCACTTCCTCTACATACTGCCACTTCTCTACTTCACCTGGTAGAATGTCCTGTGTACCTCTTGGAATTTGAATGGACAAGATGATTTCCTCCTTCTCGAATACAGTTAAATTTATGTAAAATAAAAAAAGCCCTCAATCCCTTGTATATAATACAAGGGACGAGAGCTGTTATTCCCGTGGTGCCACCCTAATTGAAGTCTATCAAGACCTCCACTTAGCCAGTTAACGCCTGGTACGTTCATCTCCTACTAAAGAACCTTTTTCAGAGAGAAACCTCCTGAGTGTTCATTCACTAAGTCACATTGTAGAAATGCTCTCAGCCAAGGCATTTCCTCTCTTTACACGTGGGTGTCAGCTACTATGCTCGATCAACGGTTTTTGTAAATGTTATTTTATTTCTATAATGATACGGATGCCGTTAGTTCATGTCAAGAGGTTTAAAAAAATTTCGTTACGATCTTTCCATTTTCTTTTTCAGTAACTTAACTTCTTTCAACGATAACCCGAACTCGGAAGCAAGTTCCACATTCAATGCATCTTTCTCACGTTCTAGAAACTGGTGAAAATCAACACCGAACAGCTGGTTATCACCATTTGCATTCATAAACCCTTTTTCACTTGACCTCAATTCAATCATCCTTTCAAAACATTCCTTAACTCTATCATTTCCAATTACCTATTTTTATTTCGTTTTAGAGGAATTTAATTTTTTTTATCGTATTAAAACCTTAAGGGTTTTTTCGATAAACCGTCGGAATTTTGATCAATATCTTAGTGAAAGGATCCGATATTACTATTGTGTTTGTTTATTACTAACAGGAGGTGACGATGATTAAGAAAATTATTGCATCGATACTGATTGTGCTCATGATCATTCCTTTTCAGGCACTTGAAGCTGATTATACACATGCAGATTCAGGTACGGCCACAATCAGTGTTTCGACTCTGAATGTCCGGACGGGTCCTGGACTCAGTTATCCCGTTCTGACGAAGGTACATAGAGGGGAAGAGTACAGTATAGTAGATACACAAAATGAGTGGTATAAGGTCACGACCGATAGTGGAGAGGGCTGGGTTGCCGAATGGTTGGTCTCAGTAGAAGCTGCCGCTTCCGACGTTTCTCCCAAACAGGAAAGACGGGTGATCACAGATGGGTTACGCGTCAGAAAAGGCCCAAGCACCTCTGAAGGAGTCGTGACGGTTCTAAACTCCGGTGATAGAGTATCCGTTTCCGACGAAGAGGGTGACTGGCTGTTCATCGAATCGGATAAGGGCAGCGGCTGGGTGCATGAGGAATATGTGTCGGAAAACAACGCAACTCCTTCCCCATCGAAAAAGAGTGAGAATAAACAAGGAATCATCACCGACAACTCCCTAAATGTTCGAACCTCCCCTTCTCTTCAAAGTTCCGTCCTTGGAGTATTAAACAAGGGAGATCATGTAGAGGTAACAGGAAGTGTCAGCGGGTGGTACGAGATTCAATTTGGCAGCGACAAGGCGTGGGTGAACGATGCATATGTAGAATTCTCTTCGATGGCCAATGACGAGGAGCCCGCCTCCTCGTCCACAAATCTTGTAGGAATCATTACGGTTCACAGTTTAAATGTCCGTGATGAAACCTCATTAAACGGGAGCGTCGTTGGAAAGGTCTCAAAAGGGGAGAAATATTCCTTATTAAAAGAGAAAAACAATTGGTATCAGATTAAGCTCTCAAATGGGAAAAAAGGCTGGATTGCCGGCTGGTATGTCCAAAAGACCGTTACTGCCTCCGCCCATGAGAGTGAACCATCTTCAGAAAAAGAAAACGTCACAGTCCTATACAATGGTACCAATATCAGAAGTGAAGCAAACGCCAGGGCAAGCGTCATCGAACGGGGCTCCAGTGGTGACAGCTTCCCCGTTATCAGCAAAAACGGAGATTGGTATGAAATTGAATTAGATGACGGCAGTGCAGGTTTTGTTGCCGGCTGGGTGGTGTCCATCCGATCCAGCACCGGGGAGAACACCACTCCTCCACGCAAGCGAAGCGGCGGCTTACAAGATAAAGTCGTGGTGATTGATCCGGGGCATGGAGGCAGGGACAGCGGAACGATCGGAGCAAGTGGGACATTGGAAAAGCTCCTTACCATGAGAACCGGGGAACTCCTTGCCGAAAAGCTAAAGAGCGCTGGAGCCAAAGTGGTCTTAACAAGGAAAAACGATGAATATCTTTCATTACCATCAAGGGTATCATTATCTCATTATTATCAGGCTGATGCCTTTATCAGCCTCCATTTTGACAGCATTCTGGATTCCTCTATCGTCGGGCATACTACCTACTATTATCAAGGTCACCAGGAAGAATTGGCAGATGAAATTCATGGAAGCCTTGCAGAGCGGTTACCGACGAAAGACCGGGGTGTACGGGTAGGAGATTATCACGTTGTTCGTGAAAACAATCAGCCGGCTGTCCTTTTGGAGCTGGGGTTCTTAAGTAATCCGGCAGAGGAAGCCAATGTCAATACACAGTATTTCCAAGACCTGGCGGCAACGGCTATCTATCATGGGTTAGGAGATTACTTTACTAACTGATGCTGCGCCCAATGCAGTATGCTTCATGAATAAAAAAGCTGATCCTTTAGCTAAATGAAGGATCAGCTTTTTATTATTTACTTTCTATCATTAACGTAACAGGACCATCATTCGTTAAACTCACGTCCATCATGGCTCCAAATACGCCCGTTTCCACTTTAATACTTTTTTCTTTTAATACCTTATTAAAGTAGTCGTAAACAGACTCTGCGTGATCGGGCTTCGCTGCACTCATGAAGTTTGGCCTTCTTCCCTTACGGCAGTCCCCGTAAAGAGTGAATTGAGAGATGGAGAGAATCTCGCCTTCTACATCCAGCAAAGAATGATTCATCTTCCCCTCTTCATCTTCAAAAATACGCAAATTCACTACCTTGTCTGCAACATAACGAGCGTCTTCTTCCGTATCTTCATGGGTGATCCCCACAAGCAATACAACACCTGAACGAATCGCTCCCTTTACTTCTCCATCAACAGTGACGGAGGCTTCTTTACTTCTTTGCAGTACAACCCTCATAAAGAAATCTCCTTTAATTCATGATTCTCCTTACAGCATAAATATCTGAAATTTGTTTAATTCTTTCCACGACTTTGTGTAAGTGGGAGATATTGTGAATCGAAATGGACATATTGATGGTTGCCACTTTATTCCGATCGGATTTTCCACTTACGGCAGATATATTCGTCTTCGTCTCGTTTACCGCCTGAAGCACTTCATTCAATAGACCTCTGCGATCGTAACCGGAGATTTCAATATCCACATTATATTCTTTGCGGTCATTTCCATCACTTTCCCATGACACTGGTATGAGACGCTGCTCTACTTCATCAGCCATAACGTTTGTACAGTCAGCCCGATGGACAGAAACCCCACGGCCTTTTGTAATAAACCCTACAATCTCATCCCCGGGAACAGGACTGCAGCAACGTGATAGTCGGATAAGAAGATTGTCAATCCCCTCTACCTGAACACCTGCGTCTTTTTTACGCTTGACAGGTTGAGCATTTAATTCCTTCATCGTTTCTTCCAGGCTATCTTCCTGTTCACGTTTCTTTCGGTCTCTTTCCGTTAAGCGATTCGCAATTTGAGCGGCCGTAATGCCGTTATACCCAACGGCTGCATACATATCTTCTTCATTTGAGAAATTAAACTTCTCTGACACACGTTTAATATTTTCAGGAGTAAGGATTTCTTTCACATCGAAATCTTGATTCTTGATTTCTTTTTCTACTAAATCCCGGCCTTTTTCAATATTCTCTTCTCTTCGCTGCTTTTTGAAGAATTGCTTGATCTTGTTCTTTGCTTGAGATGTTTGCGCAAGCTTCAGCCAATCCTGACTAGGGCCATATGAATGTTTGGACGTAAGTATTTCGATGATGTCCCCTGTTTTCAGCTTATAGTCAAGAGTGACCATCTTGCCATTTACCTTGGCACCGATCGTTTTGTTACCGATTTCTGAATGAATGCGATATGAAAAGTCAATCGGAACAGATCCCGATGGCAGTTCCAGTACATCCCCTTTAGGGGTGAACACAAAGACCATATCAGAAAAGAGATCAATCTTAAGAGATTCCATGAACTCCTCAGCATTTGCAGATTCATTCTGGAACTCCAATATCTCCCTGAACCAGGAAAGCTTTTTCTCGAAGGAAACCGTTTCGTTCGCTTCTTTTCCTTCTTTATATGCCCAGTGTGCCGCTACACCGTATTCAGCAATCTGGTGCATTTCAAGGGTTCTGATCTGTACTTCAAGGGGATCCCCTTTAGGCCCGATGACAGTCGTATGAAGTGATTGATACATATTCGGTTTCGGCATGGCGATATAATCTTTGAACCTGCCAGGCATTGGCTTCCAGCACGTATGAACGATCCCTAAAACGGCATAGCAGTCCTTTATGCTATCTACCACAACACGTACTGCCAATAAGTCATATATTTCATTGAACTGCTTGTTCTGAAGAGCCATTTTGCGATAAATGCTGTATATATGTTTAGGACGGCCTGAGATTTCCGCTGTGATTTTCACGTCGCCTAATTTATCCTTAACCTCATTTACAACGTCCTCTAAATACTCTTCACGCTCCGCACGCTTTTTCTTCATCAGGTTGACAATACGATAATACTGTTGAGGATTTAAATATCTCAAAGAGGTATCCTCTAATTCCCATTTGATCTTTGAAATCCCTAAACGATGCGCCAATGGGGCAAAGATTTCCAGGGTTTCATTTGCAATTCTTCGCTGCTTCTCCTGTGGCAGATGTTTCAACGTTCTCATATTATGCAAGCGATCTGCCAATTTAATCAGAATGACCCGGATATCCTGAGCCATAGCCACAAACATTTTCCGGTGATTTTCAGCCTGTTGCTCTTCCTGTGACTTATATTTAATCTTTCCAAGCTTTGTGACCCCATCTACAAGCATGGCCACTTCCGCATTGAATGCTTCCTCGATTTCTCCAAGAGAAACACCGGTATCCTCCACTACATCATGAAGAAAACCGGCAGCGACGGTTGCCGGATCCATTTCCAGATCCGCGAGTATTCCTGCTACCTGGATGGGATGAATGATATAGGGTTCACCAGACTTACGGTACTGCTCACTATGGGCATCCCTTGCATACTCATAGGCTTTCTGGACCATCCCTACATGCTCATCATTTAAGTATTCTCTTGTTTTATCAATAACCTGTTCAGGGGTTAGTACTTGATCTTTAGCCATGATCAAAATCACCTTTGTATTTTAATATATTTCACTAGTGTTCGATTTTAATGATTGTTACTATTATCAAAAAAAAACAGGGTTATGTAAAGGGGTAAGTGTAAAATTCTCAGAATTCATCTGTTTTTGTCGATGATTGTCGACAAAAACAACCACTCCATTCATTTATAACCTCCCATTAACCCTTCCAAATAAAAAATAAGGGCTGACATTCAAAACCAGATGTCAGTCCCTTAAGTTAACAGTATACCACATAGTATATACGTGTATGAGA
Source organism: Rossellomorea sp. y25 (assembly GCF_038049935.1). Taxonomy (NCBI): domain Bacteria; kingdom Bacillati; phylum Bacillota; class Bacilli; order Caryophanales; family Bacillaceae; genus Rossellomorea; species Rossellomorea sp. y25. Next base: position 3,144,908 of record NZ_CP145886.1, read on the forward strand.
GTTGATAAACAAAATTAGTATTGCATTAATGTAAGAATATCATAGTTATCAAGCTTATCGCGACCGTCAAGGTACGTTAATTCGATTAAGAATGCCGTCCCCGCCACAATTCCACCTAATTCTTCTACAAGCTTAATCGTAGCTTCGATTGTTCCGCCCGTTGCAAGCAAGTCGTCCGTGATAAGAACTCTTTGTCCAGGTTTGATTGCGTCTTTATGAATTGTCAGTGCGTCTTTTCCGTACTCTAATCCATATTCTTTTTGAATGGTTTCACGTGGTAACTTACCAGGTTTACGTACAGGAGCAAAACCCACTCCCAATGCATACGCCACTGGACAGCCAATGATGAACCCTCGTGCTTCCGGTCCTACAACCAGGTCGATTTGTTTCTCTTTTGCGTATTCTACGATTTGATCTGTCGCGTATCTATAAGCATCACCATTATCCATTAATGTAGTGATGTCTTTAAACTTAATTCCTTCTTTAGGCCAATCCTCGACGATGGTAACATATTGTTTTAAGTCCATGCTTTTACTTCCTCCTCAATTGTAACAGACTCTTCTATCCTTTCATTAAACCAAGTCTTCAACTCTTGATAGGAAGAATATAACAATTCGTTTTCCAGCTCGTATTGTTGTCGTTTCTTCTGATATGTGAGAGATTCAGAAAGATCTTTCTTGGTTTTAGCAGGATTAAGAGAAATAAATCCATTCACTATTGTAACAAACTTCAAATCAAAAAACACCTGTGACATGAAATCTATTGTTTCTTTTGACCAGCCTTTGTATTTCGCCAGGTCATCACCATGTTTATTTAAATCAAATGATCCGCGCTTTGTTAAAAATCCATAGTACCATTTGAAATGGTCACGCGTTGGCATCGTACTGAAAAAATGATCTTCTTCCTGGAAGAAATGAGCATAAATCCGGTGCGGCCGCCCCTTCTTCAAGAGATCTTCAAGTATTGGTTTAGAAGTCGGCAGATCCAGAAGCACCAAACTTGCCTTATCGGTGGAAAGTCCTTCGAGTGAAGAACCATCCTCAAGCAGGATCACTTCATCTTTTTCCAGACTCAGCTTTTCTAAAGTAGCCGGATTAAAACAAATGATTTTTTTATTTTCTTCAGGTATGAGCCCATTCCATTTATGGACTTGTTTAATCCCCCGGACATCAAATAATTGCCAATGCTCAATTTTCACATCATGTAAAAATAGTTGAGGCTTCTTGCGGTTATTCCATTCATTTATGGATAACTCACCTATTACAGAGGCATTTGAAAATGGGGTCATATGATCCGCCAGTTCTCCCAATCCAAAACCGACTCCGTCCAATTGAATGCCATTGTCTTCTAGGACCAGTTTCAAATGATTTTGTGCAGATCCGATTTTTTTATAGTGTTCGATGCTTACACTGTCTATGATCCATTTCGGTTTTGGATTATGCATCCCGAAAGGGGCCAGAAGCTGAAGCTTTTCAATCGACTCTACAGAGATTTCATCCACTGTAACAGAAGCATCAAGCTGTGTGACGGGTATAAGGTCATCTTCCGTCAATTCAGTCGAAGCCAACTCATTTAATCGGTTTCTGAACTGAGCTACATCGTCTAACTGTAAGGTCATACCTGCAGCCATCGGATGTCCCCCAAAATGGGGAAGGATATCACGGCAGGTTGATAAATTCTTGAACAAATCGAACCCTGTGATACTTCTTGCCGATCCCTTTGCCGTTCCCTTTTCAGAATCGAAACTAAGCACGATGGTCGGACGGTAAAACTTGTCGACTAAGCGTGAAGCTACAATCCCGACTACTCCAGGGTTCCAGCCTTCTTTTCCGATTACAAGTACAGCGTTTTCGTTCAGGGGAAAATCATTCTCCACCATCTCAACCGCTTCTTCGGTCATTTGAGACACGATCGCCTGTCTTTCTTTATTCAAGCTGTCAATTTCTTCAGCCAGGGCCTTCGCTTCCTCGGCATCTTCTGTGAGCATAAGATCGACGGCAGGATCTGCATCCCCTAACCGTCCGACTGCATTGATACGGGGAGCAATCATGAACCCAATGGATTCTTCCGTGATTTCCTGTTGTTGAGCATTTGCAATTCGGCATAATGCTTTGATTCCCAATCGGTTTGAAACACGTAGCTGGGAAATCCCACGCTTGGCCAGAAGGCGATTTTCTCCTCTTAACGGCACTAAATCGGCAATGGTTCCAATCGCAGCTAGATCAAGCAGGTGGGTAGGAAGTTCACCGTACAGTGCATGTGCCAGTTTGAATGCCACTCCCACTCCTGCCAATTCTCCAAATGGATAGGTAGTCCCTTCGACCTTTGGATGAATCAAGGCAAAGGCTGGAGGCAATTCCGGTCCAGGTTCATGGTGATCCGTAATGATCAAATCGATCTCCAGTTCTTTTGCCAATTTTGCTTCGTTCACTGCAGATATTCCCGTATCGACGGTTATGATGAGCGTGAATTCTTCATCCTTCGCCCAGCGAAAAGCTCCTTCATTCGGACCGTATCCTTCGCTGAACCGGTTTGGGATATAGAATTCCACATCTGCTCCGATGTCCCTTAACACTGTCATCAATACGGACGTACTACTTACACCATCAGCGTCATAGTCCCCATAAACAAGAATCCTTTCGCCATTTTCAATGGCTTTATGGATTCTTTCCGTTGCTTTCTTCATATCTTCAAATAAAAATGGATCGTGAAATGAATCGCCTGTATCAAATAAAAAATTCCGGGCTTCTTCTACGTCGTCCAAGTCCCGGTTGATTAATAATTTCGCCACAAGCGAAGGTACTTTTAATTCATTTGCCAGTTCTGATATTTTATGTTGATCTGATTCTGTCATCATCCAACGTGTTTTCGAGTTTAACATACGTTCACCCCTCAGCCTTACTCATTATACAAAAAGGAGGGGGCGGTTTCAATCTTAATAGAAGGGTGATGCCAAAGAAAAGGCTGCTTGGGAAGTCCAACCAGCAAAAGGCTGATCTTGAAAATCTTCATACAGATTCAGCTATTGATCCTGGTCCAGAATCAGATAGTAATCTAGTTTCATCACTATTGGTGATTAAGAGGGAGATTTTGTGGCAAAACCCCAATTTTGTGCTTAAAAACGTAAATTATCAAGTGACTACTTGGAGGAACCCTGCCAATGAGTGTATTTTCTGGATACCTGTGATGAAAATCCAGCCGTTTTCAGTGATAATCCGGCCGAAATTGGTGATAATCCAGCCGTTTTTCGTCATAATCCAGCCGTTTCGGTTGAAAATCCGGCCGAAATCCGAAAAAATCCAGCCGATTAACAATTTTCACCAAAAGCTAACAAAGCCGGATCTACATGCATGTCCCATCAGAGTGATTCTTTATAACAAAAAAAACAGCCTGGTGGCAAAACCACCAAGCTGTTTACTCTCCCGTTTCCCCTACTGTGCCGGGAGCACTCTTTTTCAAAGGAACTTTTTCTGCCTTTTCTTTATGCATACCTTCGGCTTGTTCTTTTAACAGTAAATTTTCTTTCTCTAAAGCCTTTACTTTCCTTTGGACGACGAATAATCGAAACAGTCCAACCGAACCGATAATGATTCCCCCCATGAATACAGATCCGAGTATGACTAATATAAGAGGCCAATCAGCTTCACCAAAGAAATAATTGACGGTGACAGGATCTACATTGATGACAGCGAAAATGGAAACCACCAAAGCAAAGAAAATACCTAATAATAATGTCCACTGAAATTTCATCGGATTCCCCTCCTTATGTTAAGTCTATTTGTTCATCCCTTTCTTCAGAAGCCGGATTGTACGGATTAATATGAATGAACACATCATTTACATTGGATTCTTCGAGAAGTTTTTTCTTAACCTGCTTTCCGACGCGATGACCATCCTCGACAGTCATATGCGGATCGACACTTATCTTCAAATCAATGATGACGTAATGCCCATGTTCCCTGGCATGAAGTTCATTGATTTCCTTCACTTCAGGTACAGAGTCCACTATTTTACGAAAGGGTACGATATCCTCCTCATGCATGACGTGATCCAGCGTATTATGTATGGATTCAGCGCCTAAATGCCAGGCCATCCTGAGGACAAGAAGCGAAACAAATATTCCGGCTACTGGATCGGCATATACAAGCCAGCCAATATCGAATTTCCCTCCGAGGATGGATGCAGAAATCCCGACAAGGGCGGCAATGGATGAAAAGACATCTGAACGATGCTCATACGCATTGACGATCAGGGCATCACTCTTTATTCTTTTACCCAATCGATATTTATATTGAAACATGGCTTCTTTCACAATAATGGAAAAGATGACGGCATAGATGGCAATCGCTGTTGGAGGTGTTAAGGGATGAAAGAAAGATTCTATGGACGATTTTCCGATCTCAATCCCAACTAAGAACAATAAGACGGCCACAATGATTGCTGCTATGGACTCTGCCTTCCCGTGGCCATATGGATGATCCTGATCAGGAGGCTGCTTGGCTGCACGTAATCCGATAAAGACGGCGAGTGAACCTGCAACATCCGAGGCAGAGTGAACGGCATCTGCTATCAACGCTCTACTATTTCCCAATATACCGGCACCCCACTTAATTACCGCAAGTACAATATTCCCTACAACACCAATCATTGCTGCTATTTCAGCTTTCCTAAAACGGTCTTCATGATTCAAGCGGTATCGCCTCCTTTCAACTATTAGTATTGTAACCCAATGCCGTAAAAAAACAAAAAAAAGACAGGTCCGGGGAGAAGCACTCCCCGGACCCATTCATACACTTATACTTGTGGTTCGTCCGACCACGTTTTCTTTTCTTTCACGGTTTTGATCGTACCTTTTTTCTTCAGTTCTTTCTTCTTCAACACCAGCCAAACTTGAGAGGCAATGAATACGGAAGAATAAGTCCCTGAAATCAACCCGACCAATAAGGCAATGGAGAAGTTACGGATGGACTCACTACCAAAGATCATGAGAGCAAGAACCGTAAACACCACCGTTAATACGGTATTAACCGAACGCCCCATCGTTTGTCGGATACTTTGGTTCACTACGTCTTCTATGTCTTTATCCGTTTTCAGACGACGCTTCTTATGAAGGTTTTCACGTAGCCTGTCAAAGGTAACGATCGTATCATTGATCGAGTAACCGACAATGGTCAAGACGGCTGCGATAAATGTAAGATCGACCTCAAGTCTTGTTAAACTGAAGAAGGCTATGATAAAGAATGCATCATGCAGGAGTGCAAGGATCGCACCGGCTGCCATTCTCCATTCAAAGCGGAACGTCACGTAGATGACAATCCCGATCGATGCAATCGCTACAGCGATCATCGCATTTTTGGCAAGCTCTTTCCCGATCACGGGTGAAACGGTGCTGATGCTTGGTTCCGCTCCGTACAGTTCGTTAAAGCGGTCCTTTAATGTGGCGATCTCATCTTTGTTTAAATCTTCCGTATAGCGAACGACGGCGATATTTTCATCGTCCCCTGAAATCACTATATCTTCAGAAGGCAGCTTCATTTCTTTCAATTCGTCTTGAATCTCTTCTGTCTTTAAGCTTTGGTCAGCAAGGATTTCCATACGCGAACCACTTACGAAGTCAATTCCCAGATTCAATCTGAAAATAGCCAGGATGATAATTCCTGCTGTGATCAGGATTGCTGATAATCCGAAGAATTTTTTGCGCTGTGCAGCAAAATCGAAGCGATCGAAACGAGTTGGCAGATCCAGCGTATCGTAATTTTCCGCCAGGTCTTTGATTTCGTTTTTGTTCACACCGAACCAGCCTGGTTTTTTATTAAAGAAGCGGCTGTTTACCCAAAGCCCAAGTAATAAGCGTGAACCCCATACAGCTGTGACGAAGCTTGTCAGAATACTGACGATCAGCATCGTTGCAAAACCTTTTACAGAGCTTGTTCCATATAAGAATAGTACCGTTGCTGCAAGGATCGTTGTTACGTTAGCATCCAATATCGTTAAGAACGAAGATTTATTACCCGCTTGGAAGGCTGAACGAATCGGCTTTCCAACGCGCATTTCTTCTTTGATCCGTTCATAGGTGATGATGTTGGCATCGACTGCCATACCGACCCCAAGGATCAGTGCTGCAATTCCTGGAAGTGTAAGGACCCCGTTCATTAAATCGAAAATCAATAGAATTAAGTAAATATAAACGGAAAGGGTAATCGTTGCAATCAGCCCCGGGAAGCGGTAATACGCAATCATGAATAAGAAGATGATTGCAATCCCGATGATTCCGGCAGTGACTGTTTTATCAAGTGCCTGTTGACCGAACTTTGCCCCGACAGAAGTTGAATATTTTTCTTCCAGCTTGACCGGGAGTGCTCCCGCATTTAATAGGGAAGCAAGATTTTGAGCACGCTCAACGGTGAAATTCCCTTCGATGATGACTTCATCGGAGTTGATCGGTTGTCTTACAGCAGGATCAGATAGGAATTTCGGGTCTTCTTTCCCCACTTCGGCTTGATAAGAATCTTTTCCTTCCTCGAAATCAAGCCAGATCACCAGCTGATTTTGAGGAGCCATTGCAGATATTTCCTTCGTCAATTCATAGAACTTTTCACGATCTTTCAATTTCAAGGAAACGATTGGATTGTTCTTGTCATCAAAGGTTTGCTTCGCAGAACCGGATGCAAGATCCGAACCATCCAACCGGACTTTATCATTTACGTCGCGGAACGTCAGGTTTGCTTGAGTGGACAGGATTTCTCTTGCTTCGTTTTGATCTTCCACTCCCGCTAATTGAACACGGATCCGGTTTCCATCTTCAATTTGAATATTAGGCTCACTGACACCCAATACGTTAATACGCTTGTCCAATGCATCGGCTGTATTGGACACCGTTTCTTTCGTAATTTCCTGACCTTTTTTGATCGGTTGAACTTCGTAAAGAACCTCAAACCCACCCTGCAGGTCCAATCCTAATTTGATGTTATCGACAATACTCTTCGTTGTTCCTCCCATAGTACCTGCAAGTAATACCACAAGTATAAAGAAGGCAATTATTCGGCCACGCTTTACCATTATGTATAGATCCTCCTTGCCGTTTTAAAAACCATACGAACTATGTGCTTCAAAAAGTAATATAATTCCTGAAATCTTCAATATTCTCATTATCTATGAGAAAGAAAAAGGTGTCAATTTCTTTTCGGACTATTTTCCGTGCATATTGGGACGAAGAAGTTCGTTCAACTCATCTTCATTCACATCTGCAAACCAATTGGGAGACCTGAATGCTTCAATCGTTTCAAAGCTCATATATTCCCCGGGTTTAACCGTTAACACATCACTCACTAACTGAAAGAATTTCACATCTGTTTCGGGTTTCTTCCATTTCTTCTTCGTTAAGTAGGACCAAAGTCGGTGTACGTCTGCTTTTCCATACCCAAGAATTTCGAATTCTTCTACTTTGCTAATAAGTGCTGGCTCTAACGATTCATAAAAACGTTCATAAGGATGCTGATTATTCTTCATTCCCGTTCACCCCATCTGGGCTAAATTTAGCCGGAATTATTCACTACTTGTCATGCTTTGTCCACCCTTGTGCATATACATTATTGTATACGATAATACCAATTTTGAGAAGGCAGGGAATTTTATGTCAAAATTTCTTAAGGGCACTATGATCTTAATGATGGCAGCCTTTATTACTAGAATATTAGGGTTTGTAAACCGGATTGTCGTCGCGAGATTCATCGGTGAAGAAGGCGTCGGTCTTTTTATGATGGCTTTCCCGACCCTGATACTTGTCATCACCATCACTCAATTGGGCCTTCCTGTAGCCATCTCAAAAAACGTGGCTGAAGCAGAATCAAAGGGAGATATCCGGAAAGTAAAAAAAATATTGGTGGTTTCCTTATCGATCACACTTGGGCTTTCCATCATCTTTACCCCGGCGCTCATTCTACTTGCTCCGTACTTGACCGAAGCTTTATTTACTGATGATCGAATCTATTATCCTTTGGTTGCCATCGCTCCGATCATTCCGATTGTAGCGATTTCCTCTGTCATCAGAGGTTATTTCCAGGGAAGACAGAATATGAAGCCATCTGCTTATTCCCAAGTGATTGAGCAAGTGGTCCGGATTACATTGATTGCCGTCTTAACCAAAACCTTTCTTCCATATGGAATTGAATACGCAGCCGCAGCTGCAATGGTAGCATCCGTATTAGGGGAACTCGCATCCCTGCTTTACCTGTTCGCCAGCTTCAAACTAAAGAAAAAATTCAAAATCAGACGAAATTTCTTCAAGTCGATCCGAAATGGCCGGGAGACGTTTAATGAATTGATGAGTGTGGCCCTGCCTACCACAGGGAGCAGAATGATCGGGTCGATCGCCTGGTTTTTTGAACCTATTGTGGTTGTCAATAGCTTAGCCCTCGCTGGAGTGGCTGCCGGGGTGGCAACGAAACAATATGGGTCCCTTACAGGGTATGCCCTGCCTCTCTTGTTCCTTCCGTCATTCATTACACTCTCATTATCCCAATCTCTTGTACCAGCCATAAGCGAAGCAAACTCTCAAAAGAACTTCACATCCATTGAGCACAGGCTTCAGCAGGCGTTGAGATTCTGCTTGATTACGGGTGGAATCTCCGTCGTCATCCTTTACATCTATGCCAAGCCTCTCATGCAGGTGATGTACGGAAGCGAAAGTGGTGCAGGTTTCTTAATGATCATGGCCCCCTTCTTCTTATTCTATTACTATCAAGGGCCCCTGCAAGCGGTTCTGCAAGCACTTAACCTTGCAAGGGCCGCTATGATCAACAGCCTAATAGGTGCCGTGGTGAAGACCGGGGTCATCTTTATTCTTGCCTCACAACCCGCATTCGGCATAAACGGAGCTGCTTTGGGGATTGTAACGGGATTTATGCTTGTCACCATGCTTCATTTCATGACCATCCTTAAATACATTCCGATGACGATCTACTTACGGGATTACTTAAAGATCGGATTCGTGCTGATTGCTACAGGAGCCTGGGGTCATTATTCGTATCTATACCTTTTCAGTGATGAAGTCCTGGTGTTCCGCTTATTATTTGGAGTCACGACTTCAACGCTTGTCTACCTTCTCCTATCTATCAGTCTTAAGCTTATCGTTAAAAACGACCTTGCACGTATTCCATTTATCCGCCGGTTTATTACGGTATAATTTCATCGCACATCAAAACTCCTCAACAAGATGTTGAGGAGTTTTGACTTGGACGTTAACGGAGCCTGCGTTTTTAAAGACTATTGATTTTTTTCGTCAATATAGAATTGCCCATTCTGGAAGCTGCAGAATGAAATCTCTTGTATATTCTTAAAGCCTCTCTCCCTCAATTCCTTTCGTAACCAGAAAGCCGTTTTCCCGATCATATCCAGATGAGTGGTTTGGACCTGCCCGTCTAGTATCAGCGGTAAAGTCAAGGACTGAGACGCTTCCTCTTCATCATCTTTCTTCAATACCGATAGTTTCCCTGAAGGTTCCAATATTGCAAATTCAACATCTGCCACATTGAAGATATCTTTTTCTCTTAATTGCAGGAGTAAATCATCATAGTTGTACCGTTGCTTTTTCATCACCTTATCATCGATTTTCCCATTATGGATGATCACTGACGGTTTCCCATCCAAAAGCTCACGGAATGATTTGGACCGCAGCGAAAACCAGGCAAATACCATTTGTATCAGGACAATGACCCCCATTGGAAGCACCGTATGGATAATGGGATCCTTGGGTTGCTCGATGGCCATGACAGCCATCTCCGCAATCATGATGAATACCACCAAATCGAGTATGCTTAGTTCACCGATCTCTCTTTTCCCCATTATTCGAAAAATAAAGATGATCAAAAAATAAAGAAAAAGAGTGCGTATAATAATAATAAAATATTCCTCCACTGCTTTTCCCCCTTCATACACATGTCACTATGTAGTATCGACAGATAGGGAAATTTAATGGGAGGAATATTTATCCACCTAAAAATGGCCGGATGTACTTGAAATACACATAGACCGTTGATACTGCAAGTGAAATCAGCGTCACCGGTACACCAATAAGCAAATATTGATAAAACTTGATATGTACATTTTCCTTGGAAGCAAGTCCTGCAATCACAAGATTAGAAGAAGAACCAAGCAATGTACCATTCCCGCCTAAACAAGCCCCGAGAGCAAGCGACCACCATAACGGATCCATATTGACCATTCCGAATTCACCAAATTCCTGTATGACCGGAATCATGGCAGCAACAAACGGAATGTTGTCTACGATGGCGGACAATATACCGGTTCCCCACAGAATGACGAATGCTGTCTTCTTCATGTCCCCATCTGTCAGCCGTAAAATTTCACGGGCTATTTCATCTATGAAGCCTGCTTCTTCAATCCCTCCCACAAGCAGGAATAAGCCCATAAAGAAAAACAGGGTCCCCCACTCCACCTCTCTTAGTATGGTTTCCGGAGGATAAATTTTTTCGAGAAGCAGCATTAACAGAACAGCTCCGGCAAGGGAGACGGTCGTTACATCGAGATGAAACATCGGATATAAAGAAAAACCGGCCAACACCAGGCCAAGGACAAACAGGGACTGAAGGAGCCCTCTGTCTTTCTTTAAATACTCTACTGCATTGATTCCTTTAAGAAGTAATTTCCTGTCTTCCTTGACAAAGAGGACTTCTCTATATAGAACACACATGATGAGTAAAGTGACAATATAGACCATCAAAACGACAGGCAATAAATTTTCAATAAATGCATTAAACGTGAAGTGCTTAACCGCCTGTCCGATCATCATATTAGGCGGGTCACCAATCAAGGTCGCGGTCCCTCCAATATTACAAGCAAGGATCGTCATAATCAGAAAAGGTATGGGAGGAAGTTCAAGAAGCTTTGTCAGTTTAAATAGAATGGGAACCAATAACATGGCAATCGTTACGTTAGCCAGAAAGGCAGAGCCAATCGCTGCCAATAAGGAAAACAGGATAAGAAGAGCCAGTCCATTCCCATTCACCCCTTGTGCAAACCTGATCGCAATATACTCAAAGAACCCCGTTTTACTCGTCAACGTCACGATTAACATCATGGAAAAAAGCAGAGTGATGGTTTTCCAATCTATATACGTAAACAATGCTTTCTCAATTGGAAAAGCCCCAATTAAAAGCATGGCAACACCACCGGCCATGGCAGCCAATACCCGGTTCCATTTCTCGGTCATTAGCAGGATGTATACAGAAACAAACACAATTAATACGATTATCGGAGACATGGTCATAGCTCCTCCTTCTCCAGGAAGTTTCATACTAGTCTATGAGGCTTGACCATAAAAAATTTCTAGTCTTTTTCTAATGTTGGATGAATATGCTTGTACTATCACATGAATAAAATTTAATGAGTTAGAAGGGAGAGGACCATCATCGAGGCGAAAAAAATGGGAGGTGCCGTTCTATACGGGACAACAACCATATTTGTCATAGCGATAGTCGCAAGCTTATTATTCTCTTTGCTGCTTCGGTTTACAGAACTGACTGAAAGCTCCATCACATTATTTATCACCATCATATCGTTTCTGTCATTATTTGTTGGCGGATTTATGTCTGGTGGAAAAGGTAAAACAAAAGGATGGGTTCTCGGAGGTTCAACCGGGCTTATTTACACCTTGGTCATTTTCTTATTTCAATATCTCGGATACGATAGTCTGTTTTCAATGGAGCAGCTCGTCTATCACGGCTGCTACATCCTCACAGCCATGATGGGGGGAATCCTTGGGGTGAATATGAGTGGCGGTCCCAGGGAGAGCTAGTCCATCCAAACAATAAAAAAAGGGTCCCTCCCAAAGTGCCTTGGCACAATGATGAGGACCCCTTTTTATTATACCTGATCTGCTCTAACGACTTCTCTGATCGCATTACGATCATATGTAAGACGGCTGCCGTCACCACATAGAATGACTACTTTTCCTTCTTCGATGGCATCGATCGCACCATGCAATCCACCAATCGTGATGATTCTATCACCCTTAGCAAGCTCATTTTGCATTTTTGAAATGGCTTTTTGACGCTTTTGCTGAGGACGGATCAGTAAAAAGTAAAACAGAACGAACATTAATATCAAAGGTAGTATTGTTCCTAAACTTCCTCCCATTCTTTTTCCCCTCCTTTCCAAGATTCATTTATAGCATGCTTTTTAGAAGTTTTTCGCATCAGGACGGTTGAAGCCGTACTGCTCGAAAAATTCTTCCCTAAAGTCTCCTAGACGATCTTCACGAATCGCTTGTCTGACTTGCTCCATCAATTTTAACAGAAAATGAAGATTATGATAAGTCGTAAGGCGAATTCCGAACGTTTCGTCACATTTGATCAAGTGACGGATGTACGCACGGCTATAATTTTTACATGTATAGCAATCACAATTCTCATCGATCGGCCTGAAATCCCTTGCAAACTTAGCGTTTTTCACAACCAGACGGCCTTCGCTTGTCATAAGGGTCCCGTTACGTGCGATACGGGTTGGGAGGACACAATCAAACATGTCAATTCCGCGCATCGAACCATCGATCAGTGAATCCGGAGATCCAACCCCCATCAGGTAACGAGGTTTATCTGAAGGAAGATGTGGCGTCGTGAAATCAAGTACTCGGTTCATGACGTCCTTCGGTTCACCGACAGAAAGGCCACCTACGGCATAGCCGGGAAAATCCATGGATACAAGGTCACGGGCACTTTGCTTACGAAGCTCTTCATACTCCCCACCTTGGACGATTCCGAATAACCCTTGATCATGCGGTCGCTGGTGAGCTTCCAGGCAGCGCTCGGCCCAACGTGTCGTACGCTCTACAGAACTCTTCATATAATCGTATTCAGCAGGATACGGTGGACATTCATCGAAGGCCATCATGATATCCGAGCCCAATGCGTTCTGAATTTCCATCGCCTTCTCCGGACTGAGGAAGAGCTTATCCCCATTCAGATGATGACGGAAATGGACTCCTTCTTCTTCAATCTGGCGAAGCTTACTCAAGCTGAACACTTGGAAACCGCCTGAATCGGTAAGGATGGCACGGTCCCAGTTCATGAATTTATGAAGGCCGCCAGCTTCCCTGATGATTTCATGACCGGGGCGTAACCATAGATGATAGGTATTACTAAGAATGATGCCGGATTCCATGGATTTCAAATCCTCCGGTGACATCGTTTTTACAGTGGCCATGGTTCCTACAGGCATGAAGGCAGGCGTTTCGAATGAACCGTGCGGCGTATGGACGCGGCCCAGTCTTGCTCCGGTTTGTTTACATGTTTTAATCAATTCATATTTTATTGCAGTCAACGTGTGAAATCTCCTTCCACTTTCCATAAAGGGGTAAATAGTTTGTTCAATCAGTGTATTACTTAATAAACATCGCATCTCCAAAGCTGAAGAAGCGGTACTTCTCTTTAACTGCCGTTTCATAGGCATGCATGACGTTTTCCTGTCCCGCAAAGGCACTGACCAGCATGATCAGGGTCGACTTCGGTAAATGGAAATTCGTGATGAGACCATCGATCCCCCTGAACTCATATCCAGGATAAATGAAAATATTCGTCCAGCCATTCTCTTCCACAAAGGTTCCGTGCTTTGAAGCAATGGTTTCCAGAGTCCGGGTGGATGTGGTTCCGACTGTAATGATGCGGCCGCCATTTGCCCTTACTTCATTCAATAGACGGGCGGTCCCTTCGGATACCTGATAGAACTCAGCATGCATATCATGTTCCTCAATCGTATCGACGGAAACCGGTCTGAATGTCCCCAATCCCACATGGAGGGTAATAAACGCAATATGTACACCCTTTGCTTTCAGTTCTTCCAGCAGTTCTTCCGTAAAATGAAGACCGGCCGTCGGAGCTGCCGCTGAACCTCTTTCCCTTGCAAATACGGTTTGGTAGCGGTCCTGTTCTTCTAATCGCTCGCGAATATATGGAGGCAGGGGCATTTCTCCCAATTCATCAAGAACCTCGTAGAAGATCCCTTCGTAACGGAATTCAAGAATTCTTCCACCATGCTCTTTTAAACCAACACAGGTTGCTTTTAACTTTCCGTCTCCAAAGACAATCTCCGTGCCTACCCGAATTCGTTTCGCAGGCTTCACAAGCGTCTCCCACTGATCTCCATCCTCTTGTTTCAGAAGAAGCACCTCAATATTGGCACCCGTATCTTCTTTTTGTCCAAAAAGGCGTGCCGGTAGTACTCTTGTGTCATTTAAAACGAGACAATCCCCTTCGTGCAGGAAATCCACAATATTTTTAAAATGGAGATGATCAATGGATCCATCTTTTTTATCCAACACCATCAGTTTACTCTCGGAACGATTTTCCAGAGGGGTCTGTGCAATCAGTTCTTCCGGTAAATGAAAATCAAAATCTTCTACTTTCACAATTTGTCACCTAGCTTACTTAAATCTCACCCATGAATCCTATTTAAATCGCCCTAATAAATAAAAGACAACGGAAAGTATAACACTTAACAGAATAGAAGTCATAAGTGGAAAATAAAATGTTGTGTTTTCTTTTTTAATGATAATGTCTCCAGGAAGCTTACCTATTTTGATAAATTGCATGAGGAATCCGATAATAAGAATGATTCCACCTATAATCATTAGTAGCTTAGGCAATCCCGTCAATTGTTCGGCACCTCCAACTGGAAATGTTCATATACAAGATGAGTGACGATCCTTCCTCTTGGCGTCCGTTGGATAAATCCAATTTGCAAAAGGTAGGGTTCGTATACATCTTCAATCGTGTGTGACTCTTCCCCTATACTTGCCGCGATTGTATCAAGTCCCACAGGGCCGCCTCTAAAACGGTCGATGATACCCTTTAGGAGCTTATGATCGATATGATCAAGACCCAGTTTGTCGACTTGAAGAAGCTCGAGGGCTTCCCTCGAAAGGGTGGTTGTAATATCCCCGTTCCCCTTCACCTGGGCAAAATCTCTTACCCTTCGTAATAATCGATTGGCAATACGCGGTGTCCCTCTTGACCTGCGGGCTAACTCCTCGGAAGCAGTCGCTTCGATTTTTGTGTTTAAAATCGCTGCTGTCCGCTGAACAATTTCATTCAACTGCTCCTCATTATAATATTCCAATCGGCATAAAACACCAAACCGATCACGGAGCGGGGCTGATAATGCACCTGCCCGGGTCGTCGCTCCCACGAGTGTGAAAGGCGGAAGGTCTAAACGGACAGACCGGGCACTCGGACCATTCCCTATGACAATATCCAGACAAAAGTCTTCCATCGCAGGATAGAGAACCTCTTCAATGGCCCGTGGCAAACGGTGGATTTCATCGATAAACAGCACATCACCAGGCTCCAGTGCCGTCAGGACCGCAGCTAAATCTCCCGGTCTCTCGATAGCGGGACCAGATGTGGTGCGCAGGTTCACCCCCATCTCATTTGCGATGACAGCAGCAAGGGTCGTTTTGCCCAATCCTGGTGGACCGTAAAGAAGAACATGATCCAAGGTTTCCTGACGCATCTTGGCCGCTTCAATGAATACCTCTAGATTATGCTTTACTTTATCTTGCCCAATATATTGTTTTATTGTCTGCGGACGCAGGGAATATTCAAAGGAATCTTCATTTAACTCTGATTCGCCTGATACGATTCTTTCTTCCATCCAGACTTCCTCCCTTCATGGAATCCACTTATTTCAATAGGAGCTGAAGAGCTTTCCTGATGATTTCGTCCGAGGTATGCCCTTCTCCTTTTAACTTTGGAGTGATTTTCTTGATTTCACGTTCAGAATAGCCAAGGGCTTTAAGAGCAAGAATCGCTTCATCAAAGGCCTCATCCTTCCCAGAGGACACTTCTGCCTCCTCTGGATTCGAGAATAAACTTGGAAAATAATCAGGCACAACATCCTGAAGCTTCCCTTTTAAGTCCAGGATCATCTGACGTGCTGTCTTCTTACCCACACCGGGAAACTTCGTCAGGAAACTTTCATTCTCTTCTTCGATGGCGGTAATTACCTGCTGGGGGGCACCCGAGGCCAAAATCGCTAAAGCTCCTTTGGGACCAATTCCTGAAACATTTAATAGTTTCATAAATAGCAATTTTTCTTCCATTGCCAGAAAGCCATAAAGGGCAATAAGATCTTCACGCACATGCTGATATGTAAAAATCTGAATCTCTTGATTTTGATATTTAGAATAAACAAACGGATTCGCCGTATACAGCTGATATCCGATCCCATTATTCTCCACTACTACATACTCAGGACCAACTTGGCTAACCGTCCCTTTTATATACTCATACATCTTTTTTTCTCTCCCTATTTAAAAACCCTGCATAAAAAAGTCATGTAAAACCTATTGTATCATATCACTATTTACTGTGGTCGGAAAGAGTGACAGAAAATGAAACACTTGTTCTAATTTTATCAGATCGAACCTGGATTGGGCAGAAAAAAATCCAACATAAAAAACCAGTGGCGATCGCACTGGTTTTCACTGTTATTTAGGAACCGAGTAGGGTTTAAATTGTTCGAGAACCTCTTCGTATTCTTGCTTCGACTTTATAGGGATGCCCTTGACTAAATCATCATGCCGTTTACTTTCAAGCTTCTCTACATCAATCTGAAAGAAGGACTGAATGATCTCTGCCTGTCCCGGTTTCCCATTGAAAATGGATAGGACGCCATTGTCAGAAATACCGAAATATCCATTCGTCTTTAAAAGGGGGGAAATATCATCCATCTGTTTTTGAAACACGATCTGTTCTTCCGTCATATCCATCAGCTGCCAATCCTCATATGCAGCCCAGAAATCTTCCATGCTCCAAATCGTTTCCTGTACGATTTCCTCACTCACTTCACCATCCAGATATACTCTTTCAAGTATGACTGTGATCGTGTGGGCGGAAGTTACCTCTGCAGGCGTTTCATTCAGCTCCTCAAGAGAGCCCCCATCAGCAGCCTGCTTCTCTTCTGTATAAAAGAATGTGAAGTAAAAAGCACCTATTAACAACATCACCATAAACACGATTCGAACCTTAATCGTCATCGTGATCACCTCGAACTTAATTTATGTAACGCTCTATCCACTAGTCTTGCCAAACCCTGTTAAGAATATCCAGTCTTGAGTGAAATTTTTCAGGAGGGACGGACCTTGAGAGAAGGTAAAGAGGATGCACCAGGCTGAACAAAAAAAAGACTACCAAAGAGATTGAACTCTTTAAGTAGTCTCACCATTGTTACTCATTGACACGGTTCTTAACCGATTTAAACATATCGTGCATATCAAAGTTAATTCCTTCTCTTGGTCCGCCGTCACGTAAATCATTGTCAATATTTCTGACCCGACTGAACGTTCCTTCATCAGTCACAACCGAAACCGACCTTCCATGAAGATAAGGCTGAACGGCTTTTGTGACCCGGGCTTTCGTTTCCTCGATTTTGCTGTGGTCATCCAGCTCTACAGCAATGAGGACATCTGAACCATATGCAACAGCACGAACGTCGCTTACATTTTCAACCTTTCCAGTAACATCACCGATTTTCTCAGCTAAGTCCCCTTCATAAGCTGTATAGTAAGATCTCTTGGCATTTCGTGTATTATCATCAAGATGTCCATGGTAATTCGCATCACCGTGGCTCGCGCGACCGTCTTGTGCTAAGAAATTCTCATCATAGTTGGCAAGTGGTCTTGAAGGATTTTTAGGATTGCCATTCTCATCCCTTACTTGAAGGAATTCGCGTTTCTTTTGGCGGATATCCTGACCCTCTTTTCCAACAGAATGGTCATACATTTCCGTTAGAGGTCCGTCCCTCTCATCTCCCTTATCTCCACCGTGGCCTTCGTTTGAATAGAAGCCGAGGGGCTCATAGGAGTCTGTGTATCGATCTTGAGCTTCTTCTTCTCCACTATTACATGCAGCAAGGCCCAATGTCATGACGGCTGTTAATGGTACCATGAATAATCGTTTATTCAATGGTGATTCCTCCTTCAACCCAATACTCGAGCATATTTGTGCTCACCATTAGGTTGTGAAAGGAGCTCACCTTTCATTCGGGTCAAAGTTTGGAGACATCTCCTACAATTGGGTATTGATCCTTTTCAATTCTCCATGCAACTCTTGATTGAATTGCATTCGCTGTGGAAATTGGTTAAGGGTTAAATTGATTAAATAACCCCAAACACGCTGTTTATAGTATTGATCTTCACGGATGAATCGATTCCACTCGCGAAACACATCTGACGGATACATTAAACCAAGATAAAAAATAAGCTCATCCTCGTATGATTGAAATGGAGTCAGGCGCTTGATGTCACTTAATGTCCAATTTAAATATGGTAAAATCCGGTTGCAAAACTGCAGGTCATCTGTTAATGCTGTAGAAAGGGACATTAAATCAAAGTCAATCATATACACGATTCCATTCTTTCCTCTTAAGAAATTATGATGTGCCACATCTCCATGAGTAATGCATTTTCCATTCTCATCGATGCCGATTGATTTTAATTCTTTCAGCGCCCACTTTCCCCATTCTAAATACGTATACAAATAATAAGGTTGAATGAAGGCTTGCAAATAGGGTAGATTATATTGAAACTGCATCATTCGTTTTTTCCATTTTTTCAGCCATCTGTACCTTGGAATCTCTGTTGTCCATGAATCCCGGATTGTTTCTGAGACTGAATGAAATTTTTTCAGGACCTTCAATGCATCTTCCCGATCTTTGGATCGATCATAGCTTATGGATTGAGACGTTTCCAACCACATTGTAATACCGATTGGAGATCCTTCAAATAATAATATCTCCCGCTCATGAATAGGATGGAATGGCAGAACGTGATAGAATTTTTCTCTTAACAGCGTTGAAATCAGCCGTTCCTGCTGTAAGAATTTCAGTTGATTTGGAAATCGTTTCACAAACCACTTTCTACCATTGCTTTTCAGCTTCCATTTCCCTTCTTTTAACATTTTAAGGGATGCTCCGGGATCGTTTAACTTATATTGTAAAAAAGAAAGGAGACGATGTGAATAATCGTCCCCTCGTACATGCATGTTAGCCCTCAAAGTCATCGTCATGGTAGTTCGGCATGGAAAATGCTCTTGGACCAAACATTCCTTGAGGTCCCATTGGCATTCCCATTCCCTGACCTTGAGGTCCCATCGGCATTCCTTGGCCTGGCATTCCCTGACCCATCATCCCTGGTCCGAAGCCGTATGGTTGTTGCTGCATTCCTTGAGGCATTTGTTGTGGCATTTGTTGTGGCATCATCGGATGATGCATCATCGGTCCATACCCTTTTGGTCCGCCACATCCGCAATCACCCTGATCACTTGCTCCCATTACTCCGGATGGCTGGCCCATTGGCATTTGACCGCCCATTTGTGCACCCATTACTCCGGATGGCTGCCCCATCGGCATTTGACCGCCCATTTGTGCACCCATTACTCCGGATGGCTGCCCCATCGGCATTTGACCGCCCATTTGTGCACCCATTACTCCGGATGGTTGCCCCATTGGCATTTGATACCCGTTCATCATCGAAGACGGGGACTCTTCTGACATCGCACCCTGTACTTGACCTCCAGGTCCCATTGGATATCCGCCATGCATTCCACCCGGCATTCCACCCTGGAATCCTGGTCCCGGCATGACAGGGGAGACTGGATAGCAATTTTGAGGATACATCATAGCCGGTGATACCTGTTGCGGCATTTGAACCGATGGATAGTCATCTTCATCCGATACACCCATTACTCCTGACGGCTGACCCATTGGCTGTTGCATCGGCATTTGCATCGGCTGCTGCATGTGCATCGGCATCTGCATCGGTTGTTGCATCGGCATTTGACCATGCGGCATGTATGGCATAACGGAAGAAGACTCTTCTTCATATCCCATTTGTGGCATCATTGGCATCTGCTGCATTCCTGGCATCATGGATGCCCCCTGAACCTGGCTTCCTGGCCCCATTGGCATTCCTTGGCCCATCGGCATTCCATATCCTCCTGGCTGCATTCCCCATCCATGTGGTGGACAGAAACCTGGTCCTGGCATTACCGGTGATACAGGCACGCAATTATTTGGGTTATACATAGGTTGGGTGTTCCCTCCTTGTGGTTGTGATGGCATTTGTAAGCTTTCTTCTTCTTGAACACCTTGGACGGCTTCTTGCATCGGTTTTGGCTTTGGCTGTTCTTTTGCTTTTGGTAGTACATTAGTAGGTTTAGGCGGCATTTGAGGTTTTGGTTTTGGTTTTGGTTTTGCTTGCTGCATTGGCTTTTGCATTGGCTGTTGCATTTGCATATTAGCCATATTCATCATGTAATAGTTGTTAATATCGATTTCCGGCACTACTGGTTGAGGCATTTTTGGTGCAAACGGCTTTTGTACTTCTTTCGGCTTTTCTTTCTTTGGCTCTTCGACTGGCATGGCCATAGGCTTCTGCTCTTTGAATGGATGCTCTGCTTTAGGCATCTCTTTCTTAGGCATTTCCTTGGACCCGTATTTGATTTGTGTCTCTTTCTTAACGGATCCGCCTGTAGTCGGCACTTTAATTTTCATGCCAGGCATGATCATATCAGGGTTTGATAGCTGGGCATTCATTTGTTTTAACTCTTCGAAGTTTACGCCATACTTCTTGGCGATTTTCCAGAGAGTATCCCCTTTTTGAACAATATGGATTTTCACTCTTTTTCCCTCCTCAGGCATAAGTCTATATATCCTATGACAAGATAGGCAAATTGCTAATCATCTACATAAAAACTTATGTGTGTTCAAAAAAAAATATACCGTCTCAGGCGATTGGACGGTATATTTCGGGCTTGGTCATTTCATTATTTATATTCATTAAGCACGGGTTAACATGCGTTCTAAAGCGAAAATTGCATTTTTTGAAACACCTTCATCGACTTTAATGATATTTTCAGGTATTCCTTCAATAATTTTCTCCAATGCCCATACTAAATGTGGTAAATCGATGCGATTCATCGTTAAGCAAGGACACATATAAGGATTAAGTGAAACAATGTTTTTATCCGGATGCTGATTGATCAGTCTTTTCACAAGGTTCATCTCTGTGCCAATCGCCCAAGAAGAGCCTGGAAGAGATTGTTCGATGGTTTCGATTATAAATTTCGTGCTTCCATTCAAGTCTGATTTCTCTACCACTTCACGGCGACATTCCGGGTGCACGATAATCTTCATGTCAGGATGATTGTTCCGGATTACTTCTATATTCTTCTCTGTAAAATTCTCATGGACGGAACAGTGCCCTTTCCACAGGATCACTTTCACGCCATCAAGGTCTCCTTCATGGATCAGTTCGTTTCGAATCGGATCCCATACGGCCATTTCACTTAAAGAAACGCCAAGGTCAGCCGCTGTGTTGCGACCTAAATGTTGATCGGGCAAGAAAAGAATCCGCTCCTTCTGTCCTAATGCCCATTCAACCATTTTATGTGCATTTGATGACGTAACCGTCGCTCCCCCATTCTTTCCTACAAAGCTTTTGATGGCTGCAGTGGAATTGACATATGTGAGGGGAATGATCGTGTCACCAAATAGCTCCATGAGTTTGATCCATGCCTTTTCCGTCTGGTAAATATCAGCCATATCTGCCATGGAACAGCCCGCCCTCATATCGGGTAAGATGACAACTTGATTTTCATCCGTTAAAATATCTGCGGTTTCAGCCATAAAATGAACTCCGCAAAACACAATGTATTCCGCTTCTTTATTTTGCGCGGATAGTTGGGCAAGCTGAAGAGAATCACCAACGGCATCGGCGAATTGGATCACTTCATCTTTTTGGTAATGATGCCCTGGAATGAAAAGCTTCTTTCCCAGCTGAAGCTTAATTTCTCTTACCCGGTTCTCCATCTCTTCTGTCGATAGACTTGTAATCGATTCAGGCAGTACTCCTGTTTGTTTCGTTAATTCTTCAAGCAACCCCATATTTATACCCCTTTCGCGATTCTTGCTCGTGCGCTGATATCAAGTGATTTTACTGAATGTGTCAAGTACCCGAGGGAGATATAGTGAACTCCTGTAGCTGCATAAGCTGAAAGATTTTCCCTTGTAATACCTCCTGATGCTTCTGTCACAATATGAGGAGGAACAAGAGGAATCCACTCACTTATAGTGGCAGGTGTGCAATTATCGAACATAATGACATCCGCTCCGCTTTCAATCGCCTCCACCAATTGCTCCCTCGTTTCAATTTCCACTTCCACTTTCACCATATGTCCGATTTGACTTTTCACCTGCTTAACAGCATTTGTAATCGATCCGGCAAATGAAATGTGATTATCTTTTAACATGACGGCATCATAAAGGCCACTTCTGTGGTTGAATCCTCCCCCCGTCCTTACAGCATACTTCTCAAGCATCCGTAACCCCGGCGTTGTTTTCCGGGTGTCACATAAACGGACCCCACTCCCCTTCACCTGCTCAACAGCCCGATGGGTTTCGGTTGCAATACCGCTCATGCGCTGGATCAAATTGAGGACAACTCGTTCCGCCTGGAGAAGATCCCTCATTGGACCTCTGATTTCAGCAATCAATTGTCCCATTTCGACCATTTCTCCATCTTCTATGAACACCCTTGCTTCGATTGATGGATTGAAGAGCCCGAACCCAAGCTCGATCACATCTTTCCCACAAAATATACCGTTCTCTTTCATCAGGAATGAAAAAGATCCTTCATCGTCTTTAGAAAACAGGATTTCAGAAGAGTGATCTCCATCACCCAAATCTTCACGATAAAACTCTTCAAGCATAGATTTTAGTTTCATTTTGTTCATGATACTCCACCCTCAATCGACCATCTTTGTTTTGTAAAATCATTTTTCGTTTGAACCATGTTTCATTATCTTCAAGGGGATAATCTGATCGAATATGCCCTCCCCTGCTTTCTGTCCGTAATAAAGCGGACTGAGTTACAAGTGAGCTTACAATCCACATGAAGTATGTATGAATCTCTTCACGTGAATTGAAATCGATATGCTCATGAAATGTCAGGGGTTGGGACCTTAACCAATTCAAATGAGTGACCAATCCTTTGTCATCACGGATAATCCCTACATGCTCCATCATTTTCTCTTTTACATCGCTTGACTGAAAAGGAATATGTGCCGATTTTCCTTCTTGAATGGGAGCAATCGAAGAGAGCAGAAAGGATGAATGATGATTACCACCATTCTGAATGAGGTATTTTCCAAGTCGGTCTCCGTATACCAAACCTTCCAGTAACGAATTACTGGCCAATCGGTTCGCTCCATGGATACCGCTGCAGGCTACCTCCCCAATCGCATACAGTCCCGGAATATTGGTTCTCCCCACTCGATCGGTCAGTACTCCCCCCATCATAAAATGACATCCAGGTGAAACAGGGATCTTCCCTTCCTCAATAGAAATATTATGTTTTAAGCAAAGAGAGGAGATGGACGGGAACTTTAACTGAAAGTCTTCTATTCTACTTATATCTAAAAACACTTCTCTTCCTTTTTGCCGCTCCTTAAAGATGCATTCAGCTACAATATGACGTGGTGCAAGCTCCAAGAGAGGATCCACTCCCTGCATGATTCTTTCTCCCATATCATTTAGCAGGAGAGCTCCTTCCCCCCTTACTGCCTCTGAAATAAGACCGCATGTTTTCCCGTTCAGCCAAAGCAAAGTCGGGTGAAATTGGATGAACTCCATATCCGCAACCTTAGCCCCGGCAAGAAAAGCAAGGGCCATTCCATCACCCGTTACGACCGGATGATTGGATGTAGAAGGATATAATCCCCCGATTCCTCCCGTGGCAAGAACAACGTGGGCAGCGTAATAATAGCGGATAGCATCACTCTTATCCTTCGTTTTCAAACCGCAACAGTGTCCCCTGTCATCTTTAACTAGCTTGTAAACCATTTCACCTTCAATAAATTCGACTTTGTTTCTTGAAAGGGATTTCAATAAATGCTCCACCAAATACTTTCCTGTCTGATCTCCCCCACTATGCAATATGCGATTTGCACTGTGAGCTCCTTCCATCCCCAGAGAAAGACTCCCATCTTCTTTGCGGTCAAAAGGGGCCCCTTCGTTTACCAGGGATTCTACGATTCTTTTTCCATCTACAATGAGTTGATTCACGCTATCCTCATCCTGATGATAGCGTCCTGCTTCTAATGTATCTTCATAATGAGCATGGACAGAATCCTTTTGTCCTAAAGCTGCTGCAACACCACCTTGGGCAAGATATGAGTTGCCACTTACGATTTTATCCTTTGTGATAATCATCACATAAAAATGATCTTGAAGTTGGCGTGCCAGTTGCAATGCTGCAATGCCACTTCCAACAATCAAAACATCGGCCTTTTTCATCAAAAACCCTCCTGATTATTTACAGGTGTCTTGACACATATATTTACACATATTTAAACTAATGACAAGAGTTTTTTACAAGTCTCATATATTCAGACTATTTAAACAAAGGAAGGTTACATGATGAACTATTTTGATTACGCCGCTACAACCCCAGTTGATCCTGAAAGCTTGAAAGTGTATCAAACAGTCAGTGAGGAGTTCTGGGGGAATCCGAGCAGTCTTCACGACACAGGCGGAAAAGCACAGCTTTTACTGACAAAATGCAGAGAAAAATTGGCTGGAGTCCTTGGGGTGCCACCTAAAGGGATCTACTTTACTTCCGGGGGAACAGAGGGAAATCACTTAGCCCTCGTCACGCTCGCACTAAGCAGGAAGCACAAGGGAAAACACATCATCATTGGTGGTGCAGAACATTCATCCCTGCATTCCTCTGCCGCTTTTCTTGAGCAATGGGGCTTTACCGTCACGAAAATCCCCACCACATCTCAAGGATTGATTCACCTGCAAAAACTCGAAGAAGCGATTTCAGAAGAAACAACCGTCGTGAGCATCGGACATTGTAACGGGGAAATCGGAACGATCCAGCCTCTCCATGACATCAAGAATCTACTGAGAATCAATGATATCTTGCTGCACAGTGATATGGTTCAATCCTTTGGGAAAACAGACATCACGGAATACACTTCCATCGTAGACAGCTTCACTCTATCCTCCCATAAAATTTATGGACCAAAAGGAGTCGGCGCTCTTTATATCAATCCTTCTATCGATGTTTGTCCTATGATCCCGGGCCAGACACATGAGGACGGGTTCAGGGGAGGAACGGTGAATCTGCCCGGAATAGCAGGATTCGTGACAGCCGCAAGTTTATTTCATGATTCCTTTTCAATCCCGCATTATGCTCGTCTGAGAGACCATTTTCTATCGCTATTAGAAGAACATCTTCCGGGTTCTTACACGCTCTATGAGGGACCCGCACATGCACAGCTACCACACGTAATCGGCCTGGGAATTCATGGGCTTGAGGGTCAATGGCTGATGCTTGAATGCAACCGGAGGGGAATATGCATTTCCACAGGGAGTGCTTGCGGTTCAGGGACTGGGGCTATGTCTAAAACACTGTCCAGCATGGGAGTTGATCAAATAGCCGGAAAAGAATTCATACGCATTTCATTTGGGAGAGATACAAAGGAAGAACATGTAGAGAAACTTGTACACGCGTTATACGAAATACGCGCTGCTCATGTATCTTCCTTAACTTGAAGAACAAGTTGTGGTATGATTTTCTATATAAATTGGGGACGGAGGAGATATCTTTGGCAGGAAAAAAGATCCTTGGAGATGAGAGAAGACAATGGATCCTCGATAAACTAATCACAAAACATGCCCCGATCACAGGGGGAGAGCTCGCCAAGCAGACCAGTGTCAGCCGACAGGTGATCGTAAGTGACATCACACTGCTGAAAGCAAAGGGTGAGCCCATCATTGCGACGAGTCAGGGCTACTTGTATATGCCTGCCTCGAATCAGGATACAATGATTGAACGGACGGTTGCTTGCCAGCATACACCTGACCGGTCGGAGGAAGAACTCTTCTTACTTGTCGATCACGGTGTCACAGTCAAGGATGTAAAGATCGAACACGGCGTATACGGAGACCTGACCGCTTCGATTATGGTGTCCAACCGTAAGGAAGTGGAACAATTCATGAACAAAATTGATGAAACGGGGGCTTCCTTTCTTTCAGAATTAACCGATGGTGTTCATTTACATACCTTAATGGCCCATAGTGAACAAGCCCTGGAGACAGCAGAAAAAGCCCTTCAAGATGCAGGCTTCCTGATTCAAACTTACAATTGATCAGCCCCGACGAGCATATAAATAAGGCAGATTCCACGTTGGAATCTGCCTTTTTGCTGCTCAATTATCCAATAAATAAGAAGAATACGTCCCAATCATTTTCACTTTGCATCCGAGGGCTTCCATTTCACTAACTGCTCCCGGAAGAAGGACATCATCCATTTCATGAGCCACATCAATTAAGAAGAAATAATCCCCCAACCCTGTTTTCAGAGGTCTTGATTCAATTTTACTTAAATTCAATTGTCTCCAGGCAAAGGTTGATAATACCTGATGGAGCGCTCCTGATCGATCTTTTGGGAGAGTCACCATCAAGGTCGTCTTCTCCAGACTTTTTTCCTGAGAAAGTGACAATGGATCAGCCGTCTTATGTAAAACGATAAACCTTGTATGATTATAGGCAAAATCATGAATGTTTTCATGCATGATTTTCAATCCGTATTTTTCTGCTGCCAGTTCGTTTCCAATTGCCCCAAGGAACGAGTCAGGATTCTCACTCACGAATTTAGCAGCGGCAGCCGTACTCGTCGTCTGTTCCAGGGGTACCCCGCGAAACTGCTTATGTAAAAACTTATGACACTGTGCCAATGCGTGGGAATGGGAAAGAACTTTCTCGATAGAATCTTCACTGTCACTCCATTCTGGATGTATCATTAAGTGCTGCTGAATCGCGGACGTCAATTCAGCTACAATCGCTAAATTCGCTTCATGAAATAAATAATCGACTGTAATATGTACCGAGCCTTCCAGGGCATTTTCTAAGGGGACAACGGCATAATCAACCTCATTCTCTATCACCGCTTCAATGCAATCCGGAATCGTCACATACGATACGGTATCTTCTTCTGGGAATGCCTTCTTAACAGCTAAATCTGTAAAGGAAGCCTGGGGTCCTAAATACGCAATTTTCACTCTGATCTTCCTCTCACTCTCACCAAATTTATTGAACATTCTAACACGTATACAAACAAAGAGGAAGAGCTTTTAAGCAAAAAAAAGTGTTAGGCTCCGGAACCTAACACTTCCACTTTCTCTACAAATTCTAATCGTCTGAGTTTTGAGAGTAAGTCTTCCAATCCGATCGTAAGGTCAGTCACATTTAAAGAAAGTGTGACATTCGCTCTTCCTTGCAATGGGATCGTCTGATGTATCGTTAAAATATTGCAACCATGATTGGCCGTTTCACTCAGTAAATGAGACAACGTTCCTGAACGGTCTTCCAGATGAAAGAATAGCGTGATGATTCTCTCCTTCACCACGGTGTGAAAAGGAAACACTGTATCACGATATTTATAAAAGGCACTCCGGCTTAAATCGACCCGATGGACCGCTTCCCATACTGAGTCAGCCTTGCCTCTTTCAATC